>DATKYA010000269.1:0-3349 GCA_035528775.1 Planctomycetota bacterium
GGATTGAACCCGGACGCGACGCGCGGGTTCTGCGAATGCAGGCTCAGGGCCGCCAGTGTACATACAGCGAGGGCGATTATGGATTTCATTGCGATGGCTCCTGTAGGGGCGGGTCCCCGTGCCCGCCCGTATATCCGCACCAGGCCGCCTGAGACGTGCCACCGGCACGTCTCTACTCGATCTTCAGTTCGACTTCGAGCACCTCGCCGGGCTTGAGCTCGATGGTCTGCCTCGTTTCGTGCTTGCTGTACTGCCCGACTATCAGCGTGTAGCGTCCCGGGGGGACGCCCTTGAACTCGAAGGAGCCGTCGGGCCGGCAGTTCGCCCCGCCGCCCCATTTGCCGATTGTTGGGCCTTCTTCCGGCTCGATGCTCACGTGGATCTCCTGCCCCGGCTCCAGATTCGCTGCTCCTGTCACCTTCCCCCGGACCGTCCCCGATCTGTCCATCTTGATCTGGACGGGTCCCTTGCCGGGAATCTCGTATTCCGCGAGAATGGAAGTAATCTGGCTGAGACCGTCCTTCCGGGCAATGAAGCGTGTCGACCCGCGGGGAAGATCGTCAAACGCGAAGCGTCCATCCGCATCGGTGACGGTCTTCTGGCTACCGTGGGACGGTTCCGCGTAGTATGCTTCGCCGTCAAGCCCACCGGTATCGTCCGTCCTGACGGTCACGCCGGCGAGCGGCACGCCGGCAAGATCGGTGACGGTGCCGCTGAGGCTGGCAACCGGCGAGAGGAGCACGTCGTAAATACCGAGCGTCCTGTCCCAGTTCCTGTAGCCGGGCTCGACGGTGCGGGTGGCATAGCCGGGGCAGCGGAGCGTGATGTAGTAGTAGCCGGGGGCGATGTTGCGAATGGCCACGCTGCCGCGGTCGTCGGTGCGGGCCGCGTACTTGTCGACATACTTCTTGTCCTCGTACTGCTTCAGCACGAGGTCCACACCGGGGATCACCTTGCCGGTGGGCATGTCGTAGGCGGTGATGCGGACGACTCCGCCCTGCGAATCCTTGTATGGCGAGTATTCGACGCGCTTGTCAATCACGGTCACGTTCGGGGGCACCTGCACCTTCGCCCATTCGACCATGCTGCCCTTGCCGACGTATGCAGTGATGCGGGGAGGCGGAAGCGAAGGCTCTGGGCGGAAGAACCTGGGCTTGCTCAGCCGGTAGAACGACGCGGGCACCCAGACCTGGAATTCCCAGTCCACCGGCTCATCCGGCTTGCCCAGCACGGACCCCATGCCGTCGACCACAATCAGCTCGAGGCGCGGCCAGAGGATTCTCGAGAACGTCTGGAGTGCTTCGTTGAACTGGGCCGTTCCGTTGCAGCGGTACTGGAAATGCCAGTCGCCGCCGCCGAAGGGCGGGCCTTCGTACCAGGCGAAACGGGTGGGGAGGTTTGCCATCTCGAGGGCGCCGACCGGCCAGCCGGCATCGCGGACGGGTTCGGCGCCGCCGGTGACGACCAACGCAGCGGCCGGGGTGCACAGCAGCATCCACAGCGCCAAGGATGCGCACAGTGAGAGGGGGAGGATGGGTTTCATTAAGGGCTGCTCCTGCACGCGGGAACTGACCATGGCGGGTCGGAAGCGAAATTCCGACGAGGTCGCTCACCACCATTATAGACGCCGAAACGGGGGTTTCGTTCCAAGGGAAATCGGAGGATAAGTGCGCAGGGTGCCGGCATCCCGGGCAGGGGGCGGGCGGCCCGCAGTTACTGCTTCGGCAGCTCGTAGAACCCATGGCCGATGTGAACCAGCTTGCCCTGGCGGGCCAGTTCCTGCCAGACGGCTTCGGGCCACTCGTTCGGCGGGATGATGGCGTTGGTGACGGCTCTGTCGGCGCCTTTGGAGAGGGGGCTGCGGCTGCTGATCTTCGATTCGTCGTCGAGGCGGATGAGTGCCAGGCGCTTGCGGAACGCCCGCATGGCTCGCTTGCAGGTTTCGGCGTCGGGTACGTCGGCCGGCGGGGGCGCGGCGGGCGCAGGCTCGCGAAGCTGGTCGATCAGCCCGGCCAGGCCGGCCACGTCGCGCATGCCGACGACGTGCGTGACGCGTGCGGCGGGGAGGCCGGTTTGCTGCAGCAGCCTGTAGACCTGCTTCCATTCTGCTGAGGCCCGGCGGGGGTCGCCGCAGCTTCGGATGGCGGCGATCAACTCATCGAGTCTGGTCAGCGTTGCCGGGTCTTTGGCCATGCGATTGCCTTCTTTGCACCTGAGCTGTTATCGTTCGGGCACGAGCTTGCCGCTCAGCTTGGCGATGATCTGCCCGGCTTCGGCGTTGGCGGGGTCGACGGCGAGCACCTTCTGAGCTTCGCGTTTGGCTTTTTCGTACCAGCCGCCCTCGAGGTAGTCGCGAGAGGCGGCAAGGCGGGCTTCGTCGAGCTTGCCGGCGTAGATCTCGGAGAGCAAGGCGTCGATGTTCTTCACGTCGAAGCACTTCTTCGCTTTCGCCTCGTAATCGATGAGCATGCGGGCGAGCAGCGGGTTGTCGGTGTGGCCGCGGAGCATGAGGGCGAGGTTGTCGGCGGTGTCGCGGAAGAGCTCTTCGGCACCGGCGAGGTCTGATGGGAGGGTGCGCCGCGCGCGGCGGACGATCTTGTGGCAGGCTTCGAGGAAGGTCTTCTCGAATTCGGGTGCTTCGGCACCGACGGACTTTGCCATCGCGGAATACTTGGGTGCGTAGCATTCGAGCTGGTAGACGTTTTCCTTGATCTTCATCAGCTCGTGGAAGATGGAGCCGACGGAGATGTCGAACAGCATCTCGGGGCTGATCTCGCCCGAAACGGCGTTGTTGGCCTGGCGGAAGAGGAAATGCGAGTCCTCCTTCAGTGTGAACAGAGTGTCTTCCACGAACCGATCGAGCTTGGTGAAGCCGATCTTGCTTTCCTTGCGGTAGTCGGCCAGCAGGTCATCGAATTGGTTCTTGGCGGTGATGAAGGACAGGACGACGTTGCAGAACTGTTCGTCGCGCAGACCTGTTTTCACGAGGCGCCCCCTGTGTTGCTGATGATCCGGATTCGCCGAGCACGCACGTGTGCTCGCATGTAGGGGCGGGTCCCCGCGCCCGCCCTCTTCCTTGCATGCATGTTAGCACTCGCGGCGGCGAAGGTCAAGCGAAAAAATCAAGGAGGCAGGAGTCAGAAGTCAGGAGTCGGAATTCAGAAGGCCCCTGGCTCCTGATTCCTCATCTTCTTTCCTCCCCCGTCATGGGTGTGTAATTTTCCTGTTGCGCGCATGTAGGGGCGGACTTCCGGCGGCTCGGGGAACCGATGCGGGATGCAGCACCATGACGCAACCCGAGCCGCCGGAATCGTCCGCCCTATTTCTGGTTGCGTAGGGCGGGCGATTC
>DATKYA010000270.1:0-2932 GCA_035528775.1 Planctomycetota bacterium
TGCGGCAGAGGCGCCGCAGGCGCAGGATGATGGTTTTCTGGCGAAGGCGTGCTCGCTGCTGAAGGTGCCGGAGTTGCTGTGCGCTCCGCCGCACGAGGGCGAGCCCGCCAGTCCCATCGCCGTTTTCCTCAGCGAGCCGGACGACCGCTGCCTGCGCGTGGTTCGCCGGGCCGAATCCTGCCGGGCCGAGGGCAACTGGGTCGATTGCCTCGCTGCCTACCAGGTGATGATCGACGAGGGAACCAGCGCGGCCGAAGCGGCCGCCGACATCCCCGCGGCGGATGGCGTGTACATCCCGCTGCACGAGTATTGCCGGCGGCGAATGCTCACGCTGCCCGGCGAGGCCGTGCGCGTGTATCGCACGCTGCATGACGTGGAGGCGATGAAGCGATATGAGCAGGCGCAGGCGGCCCACTCGCCAATGCTGCTGGAAAGCGTTGCCCGCCAGTATCCGCTGTCGTCGGTGGCGATCTCCGCCCTCGTGGAAGCGGCCGATGCGCTGCTGGAGCAGGGCCGCTACGGCGAGGCGTTCAGGACGTATTCCACCGTGCTGGGGTGGATGCGGCTGTCAGGAGGACGGGAAGACGGGAAGACGGGACGATGGGATGAGGCCAGGGCGGGGAAAACGCTGCTGGTGAAGGCGGCCGCTGCGTTGATGGGAATGGGCAAGCCTGACGTGGCCGGGGCGGTGCTCGACTTCGTGGATTCGGAGGCGGGGAAGCGGGAGCGGGGGGGAGCGGGGGATGGGGAGAGTGGGGGAAAGGGAGACGAACGGCTGGCAGAGGCGGTGAAGCGTGTGCGGGCGATTGGCCCGGTGTACGCCAGCCCGCAGCCTGCAACCGACGACTGGGGCACGTTCGGCGGGAACAACGCGCACTCGCGGGTGCCGGAAAAAGCGATGCTCCCCGGCAGGCTCCGCTGGCACGAGCCGAAGTTCGACGCTCCCGAGAAGGAATACCAGTCGCGCGATGTGGGCCAGCCGTCCCAGGCGTCCGAGATGATCTGCCATCCCGTCGTTGTCGACGGTGTGCTGTATTACCGCACGGAGAAGTCGGTGGCGGCACGCGACCTGACGACGGGCAAGGTCTTGTGGAATTACAGCGTGCCGATGCTCGACCGCAGCGGGAATCCGATCCCCCGCACGGGCTACTATACCCGGGCGAAAGGCGGGGCGCTGTTCATCACGGCCGAGAAGGACCGCGTGTATGCCAACCTGTTCTACGTGTCATACGACGCGACGGCCCGGCAGGAATCGCGCTTCAAGCTGGTGGCGCTCAACGCCCGGCCCGCCAACCAGCCCGTGATCTGGGAGCGGGGCGGGCAGGACGACCGCGACGAGCAGCTCAAGGACATCACGTTCACCTCGCCCCCGATCATCCGCGGCGGTACGTTGTACGTGGGGGCGATGGTGTTGCACAGCCAGGAGATGTACGTGCTCGCGTTCGAGGCCGCTACCGGAAAGCTGCTGTGGAAGACGTTCGTGTGCGTGGGCAGGGCGCGGGTCCGCTACGACTACCAGAGCGGCAACGGCGTGGGCGAGATGCCGGCCGAGAAGGACGGAATCATCTACTACGCCCCGGGGTTCGGCACGGCCGCGGCGATCGATGCGGCTACCGGAGCGGTGCTGTGGAAAGCAGTATTCGAGCAGATGCCGGAGCGGCCGGACTTCCAGGGGATGTACGTCGCGTACGTTCGGCTGAACAATCCACCGGTAATCGATGGCGACCGGTTTCTGATTCTGCCGTCCGATTCGAGCTTCATCTATGCACTGAAGTGCTCGACGGGCGAGGTGGAGTGGAAGTACAACGTCGGCCGCGACGCCTACCTGCTGGGGGTGAAGGGCGACCGAGTGATCGTGAGCGGCACCCGAGTGGCGGCGATCTCCACCGATGGGCAGTCGCTGCTGTTCTCGCAGACACTCACCGGCAAGCCGATGGGCCGCGGGCTGATCGCGGAATCGTTTGTGCTGTGCCCCACCGAAGAAGGCATCGAGATGGTACACCTGGAGACAGGACGGTTCGTGGGGGTGAAGCGGCCCTACGCCCCGTGGAAGGAATGGCTGACCTTCCAGGAGAACCTGAAGGGCGTGGTGCAGTCGGGCAACCTCCTGATCGCCGGCGGCAAGCTGATCATCGTGGGCGAGAAGTACGTGCAGGTCTTCGACGAGTGGGTCAACCGGGACGAGATCCTGGCGGAACTGAAGAAAACGCCGAACGACCCGGTGCTGCACGCGAAACTTGCGTGGCACTACCTGCGCGAGGGCAAGTACGATGAGGCGGCGGGCGAGTACGAGACGGCCCACCGCACGATCACGGAGCAGGGCGGGAACCCCAGGCTGGCGGAAACGCTGCTGGGCGACCTGTTCACCGTGTACCTGGAGCTTGGCGACGCGCAGTCGGCCGAGGGCGAGCACGGCAAGGCGCTGGAGTACTTCCGCAAGGCGTTCACACGTGCCCCGGACGACGACGCCAAGCTGCAGGCTTCGGTGAAGGTGGCGGAGGCGCTGGTCGACGCGAAGGATCTCGCCGGGGCGATCGACGCGTTCCATGCAGTGATCGCGGATTATCCCGACCGCCAGTTCAACATCGACGGCTCGCTGGCGGTGCAAGGCTCGATATTTGCGGAGGCCAGGATCGCGGAGCTCCTGCGGGAGCACGGGCGGCAGCTCTATGCGGCCTATGATGCGAAAGCGAAGGAAATCATCGACAAGGCGGGCGACGCCATCGGAGCGGCGCGCGAAGTCTTGCAGAAGTATCCCAACAGCACCTACGCAGCCACGTCGCTGCTGAGCATCGCCCGCGAGTACATGAAGCAGGACGAACACCGGATCGCGGGCGAGCACCTGTCGGTGCTGCTGAGGCGGTTTGCGGACGCTCCGGAAGCCGCCGACGCGAGCGCCCTGCTGGATGAATGCCTGAAGAAGCGGAACATC
>DATKYA010000271.1:0-5578 GCA_035528775.1 Planctomycetota bacterium
CGGCGGATTCTCGATCTGCTGGCCGCCGAGGGGATTTCGACGTCGTTGACGATGACCGCCGCCGGCGGGGTGAACGACGATCAGTTCGGCCCCATGCTTGACTACCTGTTTTCGCACGAGCACGTGGTAAGCATGATGGTGCAGCCGTTGGCGTTCGCCGGACGTGGAGCTGCACTGGCGGGCAACACGAGGGCGAACACGACGGTTCGCCCCTACGGAAAGGTGAAGCGGCTGAGCATCCCCGACGTGGTGCGGCTGCTGAACGACGCCGGGCATCCCGCAGTGTCGGCGGATGACTTCGTGCCGCTGCCCTGCGGGCACCCCCTGTGCTTCTCGCTGGCGTTCTACCTCGTGGCGGGCACCGGCAGGATCGTGCCATTCGCCAAACTGGTGCGGGCGGGCGAGCTGCTCGACGCGCTCAGCAACCGCGTGTTCTTCGGCCTCGAGCCGGGCGAGTACGAGCAGTTGCGGGCCATGGTGTATGACCTGTGGAGCGGCCCGGCCGGCAGTCTGCCCGACAGCGAGGCGGTGATCGACACGATTCGCGGGCTGCTGCGGCAGACGGGATGCTGCGGATTCGATCCGCGAAAACTGTTCGCCGCGGCCGAGCGCCGAGTGAAGTCGATCTTCATACACGCGTTCCAGGACGCCGACACGTTCGACCTGGCGCGTGCCCGGCGCTGCTGCAATGCGTATCCGCAGCCCGACGGCCGGCTGGTGCCGGCGTGCGTGCGGAACGTGCTGGGGAGTGCTTCAACCCCGGCAGGAGGCCAGTGATGGGCCGCAGAATCGCCATTCTTGTCGCGATGCTTGCGCTGATAGCGGGAGCGGTGCCGGTTGCGGTCTACTGGGCGGTGATCGGGCGGGTCCCCACGGTCACGGTGCGGGAGGCGATGGATGAGCTGAACCGGCCGGGGAGCGACGCGGCGCTGGTGGACGTTCGGACGCCCGCGGAGTTTGCGGAGTTCCACGTGGAGGGTGCGGTGAACTGGCCGCTGGAGTCGATACGGCGGGCGGCGGCGGACATCCCGGAGCAGCTCCAGTCGAAGTGCCCGCTGCTGCTGATCTGCAACAGCGGGATACAGAGCGCGCTCGCGGCGAGGAAGCTCGATGGGCTGTCGGTGCAGGCGAGGACCGTTCGCGGCGGCATGACGGCGTGGATCGCCGGGGGCGGCGGGGATGGCGGGCGGTCGTTCTGCAAGCTGCGCGCGCCATCGGGCGACCTGCGCGGCCTGCCGTTCCGCGAGCTGTCGGTCTTCGACCAGTTCATGGCGGTCGTGACCGGGATCACGATGAAGTCGATCTACATGCTGCTGGCGCTGGCGCTGGTGGTGATCCTGTGGCGTCAGAAATCGCCCGACCTGGCGGCGCTGCGGTGGGGGCTGCTGTTCTTCTTCATCGGCGAATTCTTCTGCGCGGTCAACTACGCGGTCTACAACGACGACTCGTTCTTCTCCGAATACCTGCACAGCTTCGGGATGCTGCTGTCGTTCGGGTTCGGCACGTATGCGTTTTTCGAGGGGCTGGACCTGCGGCTGGTGCGATACAGCGATCCGACGCGAAGCTGCGCGGCGCTCGGGCTGTGCCGGGCGTGCATCAAGCACGCGGACGTGCCGTGCGGGCTGCGGCGCGTGTTCCTGGTGCTGATCCCGGCGCACATCGTGCTGGCGTTCATCCCGCTGACGGCCCGGCCGCACCTGGCATCGTACAACACGCGGATCTTCGGCACGTTCTACAACTACTCGCACCAGGGCATCTACCAGATGTTCGAGATCCGGTATTGCCCGATCGTGGCGATCGTGCTGTTCAGCGCGTCGCTGCTGGTGTTGCTGCTCAAGAAGCGGGACGCGGTGCAGTGGTCGAAGGTGCTGTTTGCGGCGGGGATGGGGCCGTTTGCGTTCGGCGTGCTGCGGCTGGTGCTGTTTGCCGCGTGGCGCGACAATCTGCTGTGGTTTGCCGGGTGGGAGGAGATCACAGAATTCATGTACGTGGCGGGGGTGGCGATCGTGCTGTGGATTTTCCGCCGGGGGCTGTTTGGGAAGATACCTGCCACCGAGGAAGGTTCAGGGAGTTGCACACATGCTCAACACCGTTAAACGCGAGCTTCACTACGGCTACCGCGGCTGGAGGCTGGTCTATGGCTTCCTGGCCAAGAGGTTGATACATTGCAATCTGCAGGTGACGCACCGCTGCAACTTCCGCTGCCAGATCTGCGACTTCTGGAAGGACGAGCACGACCCCGCACAGGAGTTGTCGCTGCACGACATCCGCGTGATCGCCCGCAAGCTGAACCGGCTCGGTACGCTGATCGTGTCGCTGGCCGGCGGCGAGCCGCTGATCCGGCCGGACCTCTACGACATCATTCGGATCATGGAGTCGGAGAACCATTTCCCCGTCCTGATCACCAATGGATGGTTTGTGAACGAGACGGTGGCGAAGGACATACTGCGGGCGGGCCTGCAGGAGATTTCGGTGTCGGTGGACTACGCGGACGCGAAGAAGCACGATGCCCAGCGCGGCCGCGAGGGTGCGTGGGAACGGGCGATCAACGCCCTGCACCTGCTGCACCGCAGCCGGCCGCACCGCCGCAGCCGCGTTCACATGATCAGCGTGCTGATGGACGACAACCTCGACGACATCGAACCGCTGATCAGGTTGTCGCGCGAGATAGGCGTGACCTACATGGTGAGCCTCTACTCGTGGAATCGCGGCCAGAAGCGGCACCGCCTGCCCGGCGAGAAGGTCACGCGGCACCTGCTCGACCTCAAGCGCCGCTATCCCGAGTTCGTTACACTCACCAGCTACATCGAACGATTGGACGAAGCCATCGAACACGGCGGCATCGGCAACTGCCAGACGGGTCGCCTGCTGCTGAACATCGACAGCCACGGGGACGTCTCCCGCTGCATCGATACGAGCGAGCAGCCCGCGGCAAACATTCTCAGCGAGGACGTCCGGGAGGTGTGCCGCAAACTGGGCCGGGTGCAGCGCGAGCAGGATTGCGCCCAGTGCTGGACCTCCTGCCGTGGGTTTGCCGAATCGATGCAGCAGCCTCCGCGCCTGCGCCAGTTCCGCGAGTTCTTCGAGTCCGTGAAGCCCCGGTGACCCGAGCACGAAGGCAGTGCAGATGACGTAGAAGCGTCGCTCGCGGCGCCGGCGTCGGAGCTCATGCCGGAGCGTCCGAAGGTTCCCGTTGCCGTCGCAGCGTTCCCCGCCGAAGGCGAGCCGCAGTGTATCACGCTGCACATGGCTCGCCGCCCTGCTCGTGATCAGCAATTGCGCATTGCGAGTTCCGAATCATTCCAGCGTGGTGCCGTCGGCGATCTTGTTGTAGAAGTCGACGAAGCTGCCGCGCTTGGGTGCGTCCATGAATTTCATGGCGCTGCGCGGGTGCTCGTTCATGACGCCGGTGATGAGGTAGGGGACGTGGAAGCCCCACTCGATTTTTTCGCGCAGGGGGATCATCTGCCGCTGCACGCAATCGTAGATGGGGCGGGGGTCGAACTTGGGATTCTTGAGGAAGGAGACGAGCAGCTCCAGGGGGCAGTTGCCGGCGCCGCGTCCGATGCCGTACATGCTGCCGTCGACCCAGTTGCAGTTGTGGATGATTGCTTCGATGGTGTTTGCGAAGGCGAGCTGCTGGTTGTTGTGCCCGTGGAATCCGATGGTCTTGCCGGGGAGTGCGGCGACGTATTTCTTGGCGAGGCGTTCCACCTGCTCGCAGTACATGGCGCCGAAGCTGTCGACGAGGTAAAACACGGGAACCTTGCACTTGGCAACGTCGTCGAGGGCTTCGTCGAGGTCGCGTTCCATGGCGCGGGAGACGGCCATGAGGTTGATGGTGGTGTCGTATCCCTTGTCGATGCAGTGCTCGGCGAGCGCGATCGCCTTGTCGATCTGGTGCACGTAGCAGGCGACGCGGATCAGCGAGATGACGCTTTTTTCCTTGGGCGGGATGTCGTCGTATTCGATGCGGCCAATGTCGGCCATGGCCGAGAGCTTGATGCCGCGGCCGGCACAGTCTTCGCCGAGGACGCGGATGATGTCGGCGTCATCGCAGAATTTCCATGCTCCGTTCTCCTCGCGGGAGTAGGCCGACTCCGAGCTCTTGTAGCCGACTTCCATATAGTCGATGTGTGCGTTGCAGCATGCTTCGAAGACGGCCTTGACGAAGCTGTCTTCAAACTGCCAGTTGTTCATCAGGCCGCCGTCGCGGATCGTGCAATCGAGAACCTTGATCTGAGGGCGGTACATAATGATTCCCCCGGTATCTGTGCGGGAAACGGGTAATGGTGAAAACAGTATTATAACGGCAAATGGCTGGAAATTTAACTGTTTTCTTGCGGAATGACGGGAGTTTACTGGCTCACCGACGTCCAGCCACAGGCCACCGGCAACACCGCGGCCAGCCGTCGACTGCTGTCCGTTCTCTTCATCCCTTCGTCTCTTCATCCCATCATCCCCCCACCTCGATTCCCTCTTCTTCGTGACCTTTGTGCTCTTCGCGTCTTTGCGGTCTTACGCCCTCAGCTTCCCGTCGAGCAGTAGTGCCGCACCCCGAAGCACCACACACGAAACGATGCCGCCAGGAAGGCCACGCCGATCGACGGCGCTATCCAGTGGAACCACGCCGGGCTGCCGAGGTGAGTGTCGCTTCGACCCAGGATCCCCAATGCCGGGAAATACGTGACGCACGCCAGCGGCACGACGAACGTGAAGAACTTGCGGAACCACGGCTTGTAGATCGAGATGGGATACTGCCCGGTTTCCGTGCCGCCGTAGGTGACGGTATTCATCAGCTCGAGCGTTTCCGTGCTCCAGAACGACATCGTGGCCTGGAGCACAAACAGCCCGTAGAAGAGGCACGCCCCGCCGACGATGGCAAACAGCGCCAGGCCGATGCGCGCGGCCGACCACGCCACGTTCAGCCTGCCCGCGGCCCAGCCGAGGACGATCAGCCCCTGTACGAGCCGGCCCATCCGCAGGAACTGCACCTCCGGAGCCGATACCTGCAGTGCGAGCCCGCGCGGCCGCAGCAGCAGCCGGTCGAAGTCGCCGCTTTTGATCAGGTTGGAGAACGTATCGAACCCGCGGCCGATCCCCTCCGCCAATGCGAAGGCGATGTTGATCATCCCGTAGAAGAACGCCACCTCCGGAAGCTGCCAGCCGCCCAGCGATTTGAACCGCGCGAACAGCGCCCAGATGCTGACGATCTCGATCCCTGACGACAGGAAATGCCCGATCGTGAACAGCACGAACGACGCCCTGTACTGCATCTGGCAGCGGAATGCAACGCCTATGAGGCGCAGATAGAGTCGCAGCCAGTTCATCGCGATCTCATCCTCCCTGCACCACCACCCTGCGAACCGACCGTGCCAGCAGCATCCGCCCGGCCAGCACGAGCGCTGCCGTCCACGCGAGTTGCGACGCAACCTCTACCGGCACGCTCGCCGGCGGAATGCTGCCCGTGAAGATGCGGAAGGGCACGTCGATCAGCCCGCGAAACGGCAGCGCGTTCAGCAGCCACTGCACCGAGTCGGGGAAGAACGGCAGCGGAATCACGATCCCGCTGAGCGTG
>DATKYA010000272.1:0-3087 GCA_035528775.1 Planctomycetota bacterium
CTGCCGTTCTGTGTTTCCGTGAGGAAGATTTCGCGGCAGGTGCCTTCCAGCGTGGCGATCTGCTGCCTGAGAAGAACGATCTCGGGGTGGCGCTCCTTGAGGTGCTTCTGCTTCTCGGCGAGGGTTGCCCGGGCTACGTCGAGCTCGGCCATGATGACGCCGAGGCGGTCCGACTGCGACAGTGCGGCGAGCTGAGCGAAGGCGTCGTCGTCCGCGGCGACCTTGACCGGCAGGGCTGTGTCATCGTCATCGTCGGGACGCGGAATGCCGCATTTGGCGAGCAGGGCCGCGTAATCCTGCAGCTCGACCTCCGCCTGCGCGGCCGCAAGCTCCACGCTCGCCTGCTCCTTGAGCAGCGCGGTGTAGTACTCGCGGTCGAAATCGGTGGACTCGGTCATCGTGATCTGCGGGTGCTTGCCGCAGAATTCCTGCAGTGCCTGCCGGTCGTGTTGCATGCGAATCTTGGCGTCGCCTACCTGGCGTTCCAGCCAAACCAGCGACGTGCGGGATGAATCGAGCGATGTATTGCGGCAGTAGTCGAGGTAGCCGTCGCCGAGGGCATTCGTGAGATCGCGTGCGAGCTCGGGGTCGGGCGCGAACGCCGTGATGTGGACCACCACGGTGGCCTCGATCCGGTTCCACTCGACCTTCTTGAGCCATCGCGTCGGCTCAAGCCCGGCGGTTTCCATCAGGGAGGCGGCCTTGGCAGTGACAGGCGGCGACTTCATTATCTCGACCTCGGTGTCGACGTCGGGTTTGTCGGCAGCAGCCTGCTGCCGGAACAGCTCGGGCTTGCGGTTCAGCGGCCGGACCATGATCGCCGCCGTCGATTCATACAGCGGCGGTCGGATGAGGAGGAGAAACACCACGACGGGCACTACGGTGGCGGCGACGGCGATCGCGGCAATCAGCCGGTGGCGCCAAATCGCGGCAGCGTAGTCGCGAACATGCGTGCTGGTATTGTCGTCGGGCACGTCCGTTACTCCATTGCATCGCTGATGACAAGAATGACATCGCCGGCCCGCACCGGCTCGTGCAGACCGTAGCCGTCGTCCGTATGGGAAGAACGCATGTACCACACGCTGGCCTTGGGCGGGCCGGTGCGGTTGATGAGCACGATCCGCGACAACGATCCAGCCTGGGGAGACAGCCCGGCCCGCGCCACAACATGGCCGAGCGTCGCGCCGGGGGCAAGCTCGACGTCGCCTTCGTGCAGAACGGCGCCGCGCACGGTGGCGCAGTTGCCTGCGACCGGCGGCAGATCGCCCGCGATCGCCAATTCGTCGGGACCGAGTGGGAGGATCCTCTGCAGCCGGGGCGGCGGGGGGGCATCTGCCGTTTTGAGCGAGCAGGTCTGCGCCTCGCTGTCGACGACAACAAATACCACAGTGCGGCGAATTTTCGGATCGCGATACACGAGTTGCACACGGTCGTTCCGGCGGAGCGGGACGTCCAGCCCGTCCTTGCCGAGCACCATGAGGTCGTGGAGGTCGACGGTGGTCTGCACCAGGCGTTCGGATGCTTGTGGATGGCTGGGGTCGTCTGGGTCGCCGGCGATTTTCTCGCTTCGGGTGATGCGGGCAAGCGTGCTGTTGCAGATCGGCGTGGGCGCGCCGGCCGTGATCAGCAATTCCGACAGCCGGCCGTTCACCTGCAGGCGATAGGCGTTGGTGCCGGCGGTGGGGGAGAGCAGCCACACGATGAGCTGGCTCGACTGCAGGACGGTGACGGTCACGCGGGGATCATCGAGGAAGTCAGCCGCCAGGTGGTCGCGGATCGCGGCCTCCACCTGCGATTTCGACAAACCTTCAACGTGCACCTCGCCCCAGACCGGATGCGCGAGGGAGCCGGAGCGCGAGACGGCGGCCTTCTCGATGCTCAGCTCGGGATGCTCGGCAACGAAGACGGCAAGAAGATCATCGGGGCCGATGGTGAGGTCGTCGGCGAACGAACACGTGACGAACGCGCTTATTGCGGCAAGTGCGATGACGCAAGACCGGCGGTGCATGGCTCCCTCCAATGCCCGTGCCGCGTGAGGCCGTGATCGGCCCACGGGCAGGTCGTGATTTCATCATCGGCGCAAACTGGGGCGAGTTTGGTGGAAACGTGATTTCCTGAGGATTGGGGGGGCGGCGGTCAGGCGTGCTGCTTGCGGTCGTGCATTATCAGCCGGAGAAGCGCGATGAAAATCGCCGGCGCGCCCGCACCGGCAACGAAGCTCGACGCACACACGCACGAGAAGACGAGCACGCCCAGGCTGATCGGGATGAGAAGGTTGTTGCTCCCGAGGGCGCGGTGACGCCGCGGTACCAGCATCGATGACGCGATCCCCAGGAACAGGCCGCACAGCAGGGCGAAGCTCCACGCCGAAACCAGATACCACGGAAGCATCATGAGGCCGGCGGAACCGCCAATTCCTGACAGGAACAGGCACGGCACGAAGGGCAGATAGCTGATCGGCGTCAGGGCGCAGGCCGTCATTATGGTCGTGGTAGGATTCCCGGCACCGGCAGACAGCAGGAGGCAGAACAGCGTTGCGGCCGCCGCCGATCCGAGCAGGTTGGTGTAGGATATCGCCACGGTGAACGGATCGGTTGCGCCGTAGAGGAAGCAGATGAACACCAGCGGCATGCACGCGATGATGAAAATGCCAATGAGGACCATGATGGCGGC
Organism: Planctomycetota bacterium; assembly: GCA_035528775.1. Lineage (GTDB taxonomy): Bacteria > Planctomycetota > PUPC01 > JABMSA01 > JABMSA01 > DATKYA01. The sequence goes on from DATKYA010000272.1 coordinate 2,674, forward strand.
AAACTTGCCCCAGATGATCTCCCATGGCCGGAGGGCCGTGGTGATGAGGAGGTCGAGGGTTCGCTGCTGCCGTTCGCCCGCGATGGCGACGGACGCATACGCGGGGATCGCGATCCCGATGCAGATCGCCTGCACGATGTACAGGGACATGAACATCCTGTAGCCGAAGCCGGCCTCCACCGATTCGGCCGTCCGCAGCGTGAACAGCAGAATCGCGGAGCCGGCGACGACGGTTCCCAGGACGACCAGCATGAACTTCATCGATCGCAGCGCCCCGCGCAGCTCCTTGAGCATCACGGCGTTGGTGAGGATTGAGTTTATGAACGGATCGCGGTGAACGTAGAAGCGACGCGCAAGAGGCAGTGGGGGAGACGGCGCTGGCGGCGGGAGGGCCGGCGGTGGGGGCAGGTCGAG
>DATKYA010000273.1:0-10419 GCA_035528775.1 Planctomycetota bacterium
GAATGTATGACAAATTCACAGAACGAGCCAGAAAAGTGATCGTCCACGCCAGGGAGGAAGCGCGTCGCTTCGGGCACGACTACATCGGCACGGAGCACATTCTCCTCGGCCTCGTGAAAGAGGGAACGGGCGTGGCGGCGCACGTGCTCAAGAGCCTCGGCGTGGACCTCAAGAAGATCCGCATCGAGGTCGAGAAGCTGGTCCAGACGACCGGCTCGGGATCGCCGTCGAGCCAGCAGCAGCCTCCCTTCACACCGCGAGCCAAGAAAGTGCTTGAGCTTTCCGTGGAAGAAGCGCGCAACATCGGCCACAACTACGTGGGCACCGAACACCTCCTGCTCGGCCTGCTTCGCGAGAACGACGGCCTTGCAGCTCAGGTGCTGCTGAACATGGGCCTCAAGCTCGAATCCGTTCGCGAGGAAGTGCTTGAGTTCCTCGGCACCGAGTACCCCGGCAACGCCCCCAAGGCGGCCGCCGCCAAGAAGGCGAAGTCGGACACGCCCGCCCTCGACAGCTTCGGCCGCGACCTCACCGAGCTCGCCCGGGAGAACAAGCTCGATCCCGTGATCGGCCGGGCCGCCGAAATCGAGCGGCTTACCCAGGTGCTCAGCCGCCGCACGAAGAACAACCCCGTGCTGCTGGGCGAGGCGGGCGTCGGCAAGACCGCCATCGTCGAAGGCTTCGCCCAGGCGGTCATTGAGAACAACGTGCCCGAGCTCCTGCTCGACAAGCGCATCGTGGTGCTCGACCTCGCCATGATGGTGGCAGGCACGAAGTACCGCGGCCAGTTCGAGGAGCGCATCAAGGCCGTCATGAACGAAGTGCGGCGAGCACGCAACGTCATCCTGTTCATCGACGAGCTGCACACGCTGGTCGGCGCCGGCGGAGCCGAAGGCGCCATCGACGCATCCAACGTGCTGAAGCCCGCCCTCTCGCGCGGCGAGATCCAGTGCATCGGCGCCACCACACTCGACGAGTACCGCAAGTACGTGGAGAAGGACAGCGCCCTGGAGCGCCGCTTCCAGACGATCATCGTCAACCCGCCCAGCCCCGCCGAGACGCTCGAAATCCTCAAGGGCCTGCGCGACAAGTACGAATCGCACCACCGCGTGCAGTACACCGACGAAGCCCTCAATTCGTGCGTGGAGTATTCCACCCGCTACATCACCGGCCGCTTTCTGCCCGACAAGGCGATCGACGTGCTGGACGAAGCGGGCGCACGCGTGAGAATGGCCGCCACCACCAAGCCGCCGAACCTGAAAGAACTCGAAGACGAGCTGCAGAGGCTCAACGAGGAGAAGGAAGCGGCCGTGGTGAGCCAGGACTTCGAGCGGGCCGCGATCATCCGCGACAAGGCCGAAAAGCTCCGCGCCCGGATGGACTCCACGCAGAAGGCGTGGCGCGATGAAGCCCGCGAGCGCGAAGGCGTCGTCGACGAAGAAGTGATCGCCGAGGTCGTCTCCAAGATGACCGGCGTGCCGCTCACGAGGATCGAGACCGCCGAGGCGCAGCGCCTGATGAACATGGAGCAGGAACTGCACAAGCGAGTGGTCAGCCAGGACGAAGCGATCAGCACGATCTCCCGGGCGATCCGGCGGTCGAGGTCCGGTTTGAAGGACCCGCGCCGGCCGGTGGCGTCGCTGCTGTTCCTTGGCCCGTCGGGCGTGGGCAAGACGCTGCTGGCCCGGGCGCTCGCCGAATTCATGTTCGGTGAGGAAGACGCCCTGCTGCAGATCGACATGTCCGAGTACATGGAGAAGCACAACGTGTCGCGCCTGATCGGCGCACCGCCCGGCTACGTGGGCTACGAAGAAGGCGGCCAGCTCACCGAGAAGGTCCGCCGCCGGCCCTATGCCGTGGTGCTGCTCGACGAGATCGAGAAGGCGCACCCCGACGTGTTCAACATGCTGCTCCAGATCATGGAAGAAGGCCGGCTGACCGACAGCTTCGGGCGGCACGTCGACTTCCGCAACTGCGTGCTGCTGATGACCTCCAACATCGGAGCCGCGATGATCAAGAGCCAGACGGGCTTGGGCTTCGTGCCGACTTCCGAACAACGCACCTACGCCCAGATGCGCGAAATGCTCATGAAGGAAGTCGAGCGCCACTTCAGGCCGGAGTTCCTCAACCGCCTGGACGACGTGATCGTCTTCAGGCAGCTCACCAGGGACAACATGAAGGAAATCGTGCTGATCGAGATGAGGCAGGTGCTCGAGCGGCTGAAGGAACGCAATATCGAAGTGACCATCGCCGACGACGCCAAGGACTTCATGGTGGACCGCGGCTTCGATCCCGACCAGGGTGCGCGGCCGATCCGCCGGGCCATCGAGCGGTTCATCGAAGATCCGCTCTCGGAGGAAATCCTTCGCGGCCGATTCAAGCACGGCGACCACATCCACGTGACCCTGAAGGACGGGCACCTGATGTTCGACGCCATCAAGGAAGAAGCCCTCGCGGCTCACGGACACGAAGTGAGCTGAATGACAACGCAGTCAGGCGGCACCGCCCCTGGCGGACCAACCTGACTCGATGCAAACGCAAAAGCCGGATCGAGAGAAATCTCGGTCCGGCTTTTTTCGTAGTTGGGAATTGAGAGCTGGGAGCGCGCTTCCCGGTCATTTCCCCGAATCGGTCATCTTCGGCGTCGGCCAGCGCTCCCTGTCGAGGATCACTTCCTTCAGTACCGTCCCATTTGGGCAGACGAACAGCATCTTGATCAGCGTGCTGCGATCGTTTCCGTCGTCTTCCGGCCACATCTGATAGCAGGGAATACTGCCGCGCGACGTGACCGCACGGACCTTCTTCTTCATCTCCGGCCAGCCATCTCTCCCCAGCACCCATTTCGGATTGTCGAAGCTCTTGAAGACCACTTCCGCATAGAATGACCCGCCCACGTCCGTAAACGATCTGCCGTATGGCACCGCCCAATAGTATTCATACTTGGTGACGCTGACGACGTGATCCGTCTTTTTCCCATCAGCCGGCGGGGTGGCATCAGGCTCAGCGTCGTCCTCAGTCACAGGAGCAGCGGGGGCGGCCGACGCGGGCACCGGCTGCGCTGGCTTCGGCCTCCGAACGCCCAGCGTGGTATCCTGCATGTCGAGCAGCGTGTTTTCCGTTTCGAGAATGACCGGCACTCCCCTCCCCGATCCATCCGACTGGCCGAGAACCGGGTCCTCGTACGCCGCCGGCGCCGGGTTCTCCGGCTTCTTGCTGAAATCGATGTCGATGCTGACAGGCCCAGCCGCGGCGATCTCCTGCTTTTGCTTCGTGGCCATGTAGATGAAGGCTATGAACGCCACACCGACACACATGCCCAAGACAAACGGCAGAGAACCCGCACCGGCTGCGGCTCGCCTTCGTCGCACAGGCGCTTCTGATTTGCAGAGCATTACAGGGCCTCCTGATGCTCGTCCCGCTTCCGAGATTGCGATGCGCAGACCGGAACCGGTCCGTCTTAGAGACGCATTATAGCCGAACAGTCTCAGAGGATCAAGAGGCAATTCGGAGAGCAATTGGGGAGCAATTCGGAGACAGGCGACGGAGATCGACTTCCGACTTCCGCCTTCCCATCTCACCTGAATCCCGCTAACAGCAGCGTTGCAAACGCCGTGATCGGTGCGGCCTCGCGGACGTCTTCCGCTGCTTCCGTCAGCTCCATCACGAGCCGGTCGATCTTGGTGTAGAGCGTCTGGTCGTAGATGAGCTTTCCGACGGTGCCTTCGCCCGACGATATCTTCTCGGTGGTGGCCCGCAATGCGGCCATCGTCTTCACGGCATCGGCATAGAACTGCTTGTCGTTCACCAGAGCGCCCAGCGTGCCCTCGCCCTTGCTGATGGACGTGGTGATGGTGCCGACGTTCTCGACGATCTGCTCGACGTCCTTGGCCAGTTTCTTGTCGGCGACCAGCTTGCCCAGCACGCCTTCGCCGGACTTGATGGACTCGGCGATACCCGCCACGTTGTTGTAGAGCTGCTCGTTGGTGACGAGCTTACCGAGCGTGCCCTTGCCGGCGCGGATATCTTCGGCGATTCCCTGGATCGACTTCGTGGTGGCGTCGATCTGGGCGTAGAGGGCATCGTCGTAGATGATCCTGCCCAGCGTGCCTTTCTTCGCGGCGAGCTGATCGGTGGCATCGCGGATGGACCCGACGATGCTCTCGAGGTCGGCGTAGACCTTCTCGCTGTCGGGCCCGGCGAGCTTGCCCACCAGGCCCTTGCCGGCCTTGATGTCGCCGGCGAGGCCCCTGATGTCGCCGGTTATGCCCTTGATGTCGTCGTAGATCGCGCCGTCGCGGATCAGCCGCGGGATCGTACCCGGCCCCTCGCGGATGTCCTTCACGAGCTTGTTGAGGGCCGTGGCCACGTCCTCGGGCGGCGTCTCGCCGCGAAGAATCTGCTTCGTGTCGACCCTCTTCGGCGGGTTGCCGGGCTCGATATTCACGAACTTTCCGCCCAACGGCGTCACGTTCTCGATCATGATGCGGCCGTCTTCGTAGTAGGGAATCTTGCGGCGAAGCAGCAACGTGACCAGCACCTTGCCGTCGACGAGCTCGAGCGTCTTGACCTTGCCGATCTTGACGCCGGATGCCCGCACTTCATCGCCTTCCTTCAGCCCGCGCACGTTGTCGAATTTCACGCGCCAGCCGATCTGCGGCCGGAAAGGGATGTAGTCGGACACGATGATCGTGAACACGCCCAGGATGGTCACGGCAATCAGGAAGATCGCCCCAACCAGGAATTCCTTGCTTGCACTCATTGCCATACTCCAGATGGATGACGGACGGGCCGGCCAATGATCCGGACGGGCCTCTTGTTCATCGTTATTTCTTCCACACCGCCTCCATCTCGTCGGTGAGCGGCCCGACAGTTCTGCCTTCGATGAACTGCCTCACGGCGATATCGGTGGAGTTCTTGATCTCGTCGGGGGTGCCCACCTGGATGACCCTGCCCGCGTGCAGCATGGCGATGCGATCGGCGATCACGTAGGCGCTCTGCATGTCGTGCGTCACAACAAGGGACGTGACGCCCAGGCGCTTCTGGATCCCGGTGATCAGCTCGGTGGTGATGTTCGCCAGAACCGGATCGAGCCCGGCGGTCGGCTCGTCATAGAGGATGATCTCCGGATCGCGGACGATTGCCCGTGCGAGCGCTGCCCGCTTCTGCATCCCGCCGCTGATCTTGTCGGGCGTGAGCAGGCTGGATTCCCGCATGTCGACGAGGTCGAGCTTCTCCTGGACGATCGCCTCGATCTGCTTCTCGGTGTAGCCGCCCAGCTCGCGCAGGGGGAGGGCCACGTTGTCGGCAACGGTGAGCCAATGGATGAGCGCCCCCGACTGGAACAGCACGCCCATCTTCGAGCGCAGGCGCAGAAGCGTGCTGTGGTCGGCCTCCCCCACGTCGATGCCGTCGACGACCACCCGGCCGCTGTCGGGCCGGAGCAGGCCGACGATGTGTTTGAGGCTGACACTCTTGCCGATTCCGCTACGGCCGATGATCACCATGGTCTCGCCGCGGCGAACGCGCAGATCCATGCCGTCGAGCACCTGGCGCTGCCCCAGGCGCTTGCGGACGTTGGTGAACTCGATCACTGTATCCATCGTGTCATGCTCGTGATGAAGTAGTTGAAAATGATGATCAGGATCAGCGAGATCACCACGGTGTTGCGTGTGGCATTGCCAACGCCCTCCGCGCCACCGGTCGTGCGCAGCCCCTGGCTGCATCCGACGATGGCGATGATGGTGGCGAAGACCATCGACTTCACCAGGCCGCTGTAGATGTCCATCACGCGCAGCGCGTCCATGCCCTTCCGGAAGTACTGGTCGAACGACACGCCGAGCTGGTACTGGCCGACGATAGCTCCGCCGAGGACGCCGATGAGGTCGCTGTAGATCGTCAGGATCGGTGCTACCAGGACCAGTGCCACCAGCCTCGGCAGCACGAGATAGCGGGCGGGGTCGATCGACATCACCTCCAATGCATCGATCTCCTCGGAGACCTTCATAGTGCCCAGCTCGGCGGCCATGCCGGACCCGACGCGTGCGGCGAGGACGATGCCGGTCCAGATCGGGCCCATTTCGCGGCTCATCGACGCGGCGACGATCGTGCCGATTTCGGCCTGGATCCCCCACCGCAGCAGCTCGATGCCCGTCTGCAGAGCAAGCACCATCCCGGTGAACAACGCCACCAGCATCGTGAGCGGCAGGCTGAGCACGCCCGTGATGTACATCTGGCGCAGCACTTCGCGGCTGCGCCGGAAAATCCCCCCGATGTACGACAGCGTCCGGAACAGCAGGATCAGGTTGTAGCCGGCCCCATGGATGAGCAGCAGTATCCTGCGGCCGATCGTGCCGACCTGTTCTTCCGGACGGATGATCAAGGTGAATCTCCCAGATCGATGACCTTGTCCTGGGGCCTCTCGGGTTCTCTGCCGCCGGCAAACGGGATATAGAGGAACTTGAAAACGGGGCTCCCGCCGCGGCTCCCGACGGTCAGCAGGCCGCTGAGCAGGCTGTATTGCCGCACCATGCCGGGTTCATATTCGTATCGGAACAACGGCCCGATGAAATTGAACGTGCGGTATTTCTTGTACCTGTCGTATCGGATCAACCGCCATACAAACCTGCAGGACGTCTCGTCGTACTGCTTGTCGTCCACATACTCGAATATCCGCCAGAAGCGGGAGTAGTTTCTCTCGAAGCCGAGCTCGTCGTGCCAGAAGAGGGGGTTGAAGATGTAAAAGTGCTTCGAGCCATCCTTCTTCCTGAAGTATCGATACAGCGGCCAGAACCTGGCTCGGACGTCGCGCGTGTTCTCCACCTTGTCGATGAACACTCTCGTCCCCATGATCAGAAGAACGGACCATTCGTGCTGTGCGACGCGCTCGGCCTCCTTGTCGCGCTGGCGGTACACCGGCCACATGTAGTAGCGGAAGGTCATGCCTTTCTCGCGCAGATGGCCGTAAAACGGCCACACCTGCGTACGCGACAGATCCTTGTCTTTTTGCAGCCGGAGGATCGGCCACGGCCCCATCCATGAATAATAGCCGCTTTCGGGGTCTTTTGCAAAGCTAAATACCGGCCACAGGGCGGTCCACGAGCGGCGCCTGGGAGTGTTGTCCCACCCGAACAGCGGGAAGAGATAGAACATGCTTCGCGGCTTGGTCTCGGTGCCCTTGCTGTTGGTGAAATGGATGAAGGGCCAAAGGATCGACCAGATTTCAGGCTCGTCGCGCCGCTGGTAGAAGGAGTAAAACGGGATGACGCGCGACGACTTGCGGTTCCCGCCGTAGGTCCACGCGATCAGGGGAAACAGCACATTGTTGGCCGTGTGGCCCTCGAGCTTCGATCGCGAGTACAGCGGAAACATCACCAGGAATATCTCGTCGCGGGCCAAGCGCTTCCTGATCGTGCCGTAGAAGGGGACGAATGCGAAATACTTCTCCCCGTCCACCCGGCCCCACCACAGGATGGGGAAGATCCTGGAGTCGACCTCGTCTTGACCACCGGCAGTATTCCGATGTCGATAGTACAGCGGCAGTATCCATGTTTTCGTGCCTAATACGCTGTCGCGGTGGAGGTAGATGGGGTACAGGGCGTTGGTCGTGTTGCGGACGCGGTCCGGCTCCTTGTCGGTATAGAAAGCGACGAACGGCCAGGCCCCTGATTCCTTGCCCGCGGGGCTTTCGCGAGAACCGCCGATCGGCCAGACGATATCGGTCTGCTTCGTGCTGCCGATGTTCTCATGATAATAGAACGGCCAGGCGTCGACCCGTTCGGGATACGACTTGCAGGCGCCGGCGAATAGAAGCGCTCCCAACGCAGCGGCAAGGGCGGAAGCCCGTTGCTTCGGGGGCGATTGGATACTCGTGTAAGGCATTCTAACCAGGATAACGGCGAGTTCGGGCCGAACAGCGCTTCCGATCCGATGGAAGCCGCTACGTCAATGGCCGCTTGAGCGGCATTCCGGCTGGCAGGCGTCAGCCGGCGTCTCGGCGTCAGCCGGCGTCTCGGCGTCAGCCGGCATCTCGGCGTCAGCGATCTTGAAAACGCAGAACTCCCCGCACATTGAGCAGACGTCGCTGTTGTGAGGTTTCCCCTCCTCCCGGTATCTGCGAGCCGTCAGAGGATCGATGCACCGGGAGAGCTGGCCGTCCCAGTCGCGGTTCTTCCTCAAGACGGAGAACTGCTTGTCGCGTTCGCGTGCGCCGTGCACGCCCTTGGCGATGTCGGCCGCATGAGCGGCGATGCGTGCGGCGATCACGCCCTGGTGTACGTGCTCCTCGGCGGGAAGGCTGAGGTGCTCCGCCGGGGTCACGTAGCAGAGGAAATCGGCCCCCGCGGCCGCCGCGATTGCGCCCCCGATGGCCGAGGTGATGTGGTCGTAGCCGGGAGCGATGTCAGTCACCAGCGGCCCGAGCACGTAGAATGGTGCACCCTTGCACAGCTCCTTCTGGAGCTTCACCTGCGCCACAATCTGGTCGATGGGCACGTGGCCGGGGCCTTCAATGATCACCTGCACGCCTTCCTGGCGGGCGCGCTCGGCAAGCTCGCCGAGCACCATCAGCTCATGGACCTGCGGGCCGTCCATCGCGTCGGCGAGGCAGCCGGGCCGGAGGCCGTCGCCCAGGCTCAGCACGCAGTCGTATTCCTTGGCGATTGCCAGCACCTCGTCGAAGTTCTCGTAGAGGGGGTTCTCCCTGCCGTTGGCTCGCATCCATGCCGCGATGAACTCGCCGCCGCGGCTGACGATGCCGGTAACGCGGCTGCAGGCTGCGAGCGTCTGCACCACGGCCCGCGTCACCCCGCAGTGGATCGTCATGAAGTCGACGCCCGCGATAGCGTGGTCTTCGATGGCCTTCAGCATCGACGTGGGCGTCATGCCGCGGATGGAGCCGGTGTCGCGTGCGGCCTGGACCGCCGCATCATAGATGGGCACCGTGCCCAGGGGCAGGGCGGTTTCGGCGAGCAGCACGCGGCGGATTTCACGCAGGTCGCCCCCCGTGCTGAGGTCCATCACGGCATCGGCGCCGGCGCTTTCCGCTGCCTTCAGCTTGCGGATCTCCCGGTCGAGATCGGCGTAGTCCATCGATGTGCCGATGTTGGCGTTCACCTTGGTTCGCAGGCCGAGGCCGATCCCCGACGGTTTGCCGTGGGGCCGCGCTGGATTGTGGGCGATCACCAGCTTGCCGTCGGCGATGCGCGTTCGGATTTCCTCTGCACTGGTGTGCTCCTGCCGGGCCACGTCCTGCATGGCCGCCGTTATCTTGCCCTGGCGGGCAAGCGTAAGTTGTGTGTCCGACACTGAAAATGGTCCTTTACTACGGAATCTGGATGTCGTGCCCGACCTGCTTCTTGATCCGCTCCTGGATCCTCTTGAGCATCTCCGGGTCCTGCTTTGCCTTCTCGATGAGGTCCTGGATCCTGTCGTTCTTGTCGAGCAGACGCTTGACGTCGTCATCGTCAGGCGAGATTCGCTTGAGTCCGCCGCCGGACTTGCCGTCTCCCCTGGGAGCGGACGGAGCCACGGGGCTTCTGCTGCCGCCGCGCTGCCTGGGCGCCACGGGCGTGGCCTTGCGCGGAGCGGCCTGCTTCGGAGCGGCAGTCGGTGGAGCGGGCGCCGCCGCCGGCGCTCCGGCATCGGCACCGCCGGCATCTCCGCCCTCGATCGGCTGGTCCTCGATCGGCTCCATCACGATGAACTTGAATCCGTCCTTCGAGCGAACGGGCAGCGTCGTCGTCTTGTCCTTGTCCTTGGCAAGCACCACCTTCTCGATGGTATCGCGGGGCACCATTTCCTCGCCCTTCTCGGTGAGGATCACGGCGGCTTTCTGTGCCATGAGGATCACGGTGCCGTTGAGCTCGGTGCCATCGCGCAGGTAGATCGTGTCGGAGTCGAGGAACACCCTCACGGTGGATTCCTCCTGTTCGGGAGCGTCGCCTTCGCCGGGAAGGCCCATGGGCCCTTCGTTTCCCGGCCCGCCGGGCATGGGAGGAAGGCCAGCGGGCGCCATTGGGGGGATAAACTCGCCCGCCGCGCACCACGTGCACCACGTGCACAAGCATGCGATCAAAGCCCACGCGGCGATCACGGTTGTTTTCATCTTCGCCTTTCCTTTGCCGGCGCCGGCACGCGCCGTTTCTCTTCAGGCTGCCGGGCCGCCCGATAGAGCTGGTCCACTTCGGTACTCGTGAGCCGGCGGAATCGCCCGGCCTTCAGGTGCTGATCGCTGATGCCGTCAATTGCGGTGCGTCTCAACTCCTGCACGGGATGATCGAGCTTGGCAAACATCCGCCGGATCTGGCGGTTCATTCCCCGCTTCAACACGACGGAGAGCGCGGTGGTCTTCGAGCTGGCAAACACGACATTGACCTTGACGGCCCGAGCTCGGCCCTCGGCCAGGAAGACGCCCCGCCGCAA
>DATKYA010000274.1:0-4773 GCA_035528775.1 Planctomycetota bacterium
TTCTGCTCGAGATGCCTGATGAGCCGCTCGTGGGCGGCGTTCACCTCTTCGTTTGTGAGGGTGCGGTCGGCCGACCGGTACACCAGGCTGAACGCCAGGCTCTTCTTCCCCGGCTCGATCGGCTTGCCGCGGTACGCGCTCATGAATGATATCGACTCGCGCAGCGGCTCGGACAGCGATTCCACGCACTCGACCACCTGCCGCCAGGTGACCGCTTCATCGACCACGATCGCGATGTCGCGCGGCACTGCCGGATATCTCGGCACCTCCTTGCTCTTGCGCTCCAGCACGGCGAGCCCGACGAGCTGATCGAAATCGATTTCCGCCATCCACACGGGCTGCTTCAGGTCGAACCGTGCGGCCACACCATCGGCCACCTCGCCCAGGTAGCCGAGCAGCGTTTCGCCGCACGAAATCTTCATCGCCCGGTCGGGCTTGAAGAACTTCACCGCCGCGCGATCCATCGCGGCTTCTCCCTGCAGGCCGAACCGGTCCAGCAGCAGCTCCACCACGCCTTTCAGGTCGTAGAAGCCGTCTTCTTCGATGATGGCCAGCGCAGTCCGTTCCGTCATCAGTCCGGTGAAGACCTTGCCCAGCTCAAACATCTCGCAGCGGGGCACGCCGCGATTCTTGTTGATTTCCTTGACGTGCAGCAGGCTGGGCATCAGGCAGGGGCGCAGGGCGCTCTCCTCGGCACGCAGCGGGTTTGCCACCTGCATCACCTTGCCGCTCCACAGGTTCACCGTGCCCGCAAGCTCCGGCGTGAGGAAGCTCGACGATATTGCCTCGTTGAACCCGCAGCCGGTGAGCACTTCGCGGGCCAGCCGCTCGCACGTTTCAGCCTTGCTCACCGCCCCCACCTGGATGGTCATGCCGCTTCGGAGGGGAACCTTGTCGTAGCCGTGGATTCGCCCCACCTCCTCGATGAGGTCGATCTCGCGGAAAACGTCGATAGCGCGGAAGCTTGGCACCGCCGTTTCGATCTGCTGGTCGGATTCGGCGAGCACCTGGAATTCGAGGCGGCGGAGGATGTCGGCCGCGGTCTTCGCGGGCACGTCGATGCCCAGGATGCGGCGGATGCGGGGCACCCGCAGCATCACGCGCTTCGGAGTCATGTCCAGCACGTTGGCGTCGATGATGCCTTCGGCGACCACGCCGCCGGTGATCTCGGCCATGAGCCTGGCGGCCCGGCGCGATGCCCACTCGGTACCCACGGGGTCCACGCCCCGCTCGAACCGGTACGACGCGTCGGTAGCCAGGCCGATCGCCCGCGACGTCCGGCGGATGCTCACGGGGTTGAAGACGGCGCTTTCCAGCAGCACGTTCTTCGTTTTCGCGGTCACCTCGGTTTCGGCCCCGCCCATCACGCCTGCCACGGCCACCGCCCGGCGGGCGTCGGCGATCACGAGGTTCTCGGATGTCAGCTTGCGCTCCACCTCATCGATGGAGGTGAGCGTCTCGCCGCCGGCGGCCCGGCGCACGACAATCCTGCGCTCGGACAGCGTGTCCAGATCGAACGCGTGCAGCGGCTGCCCGTTCTCCATCATCACGTAGTTGGTGATGTCGACGATGTTGTTGATGGCTCGCAGGCCGATGGCTTCCAGACGGCGGACCAGCCACGCGGGCGACGGCCCCACCTTCACCCCCGAAACGATCCGCGCTGTGTAGCGCGGGCACAGCTTCGTATCGAGCACTTCCACCGCCGACCACGCGCTGGCCGGCTTCGGGTCGGCCTTGTAGTCGGCCGGGGGCATCTTCAGCGGCTTGCCCGAGATCGCCGCGATCTCCCGCGCGATCCCGAGCGCACCGAGCAGGTCCATCCGGTTCGACTTGATCTCAAGCGTGATGCAGTAGTCGTCGCCGATCTTCTCGTAGCCCTCCACTTCAGACCCGGCAACCGTCAGCATCTGCACGAGTTCGTCGACCGGGATGGCGACGTCGCAATAGTCTTGCAGCCAATTGTAGCTTACCTTCATAATGGATCTCCGATGGAATCATATGATTGTAGCAGAGGTTGGGGCGAAAAGCAAGTTCCGGCAACGGTTTCTGTTCGCCTGCTGCCGAGAACGGCTTGTTCAGTCGGCATTTCAGTCGGCATTATTGAGCGTCGGATGCTGATCCCTGGTTGTTGAGCGCCGCATGCCGACGGTTCATCCGCCCCGGAACGCCGCCGACGGTCAGGGATCCCACACCCGCCGCGCCCGGTCATTATTCTTGATTCCAACTGCCCGCGCTGGTAGAATCCACGGTATCACAGAAGCGTTTTTTGAAGGGGAGATCCATCATGAACAAGGCCGCCCTGTGTTCGATTGCCGCGATCCTGCTCGCCGCCGCTGCCGTACGCGCCGAGGAAATGCCCCAACCGTTGACGGAGCCGCCGGTTGAGAAGAACCCAAGCCTCACCCGGTATTACGCCGAGCTTGCCACCATTCACCAGCGCTACAAGGTGTACGACAAGGCCGAGGAATGCCTGAAGAAGGCGATCGAGCTTGAGCAGAACGCCGCCGCCTGCGCCGACTACGCATACCAGCTCGGCAGGCTTTACGTCGAGTGGGAAAAGCCCGACGAAGCCGAGATGATGTTCGAGTTCTCCATCGAGCAGACCCCGGAATCAGGCTCGGCCCTGATCAACCGGTGCCGCGAACTCGCCCACGTCTATGAGGCAAACCAGCAGTTCGACAAGGCCGAAGCCATCTATCGCAGGACACTGCAGAAGGTAAACGGGCCCGTGCGGCAGACCGTCGAGCGCGACTATTACCAGCTCGCCAGGAAGTCCGGCAGCCTCCCCGCCATCATCGCCGAGAAGGAGAAGGAACTCGCCAAGGATCCCAAGGACATCCGCCTGCTCAGCAGCCTCTCGTACCTGTACCGCCTGAGCGGCGACCGGCAGAAGGAGATCGGCACTTACCAGGCGATGGTGGATCAGAATCCGAACGATCCGCAGGCCCTCGCCCAGATGGCGGTGGCATACCGCGACGCCGACGACAATCCCAACGCGATCAAGACCTACCAGAAGCTTATCCAGGTGAACCCGATCGCCCGGCCGTACTACGTCACCGAGATCGCCAAGCTCTACGTGCGCGACGGCAAACAGAAGGAAGCCGACGAGTGGATCGCCCAACTGACGGACGAGAAGGAGCTGGCGACGGCCTCCGGCCGCGCTCGCCTCGCCCGGCTCTACCAGGAAACCGGCGCGTATGACAAGTCGATCGAGCACTACTCGATCGCCGCCGATCTCGCCGCCGATCCCATGCAGCGCGACCATTACCGGCTCCAGCTCGCCCGCGTGCTGATGATGGCAAGGAAACTCGACGACGCCGAAGCCGTGTGCAAGAAGCTCATCGCCGAAGCCAAAAGCGCCAGCACCCAGCAGGAAGCACGCTCCGTGCTCGCCCGCATCAAGATCGAACGCGAGCAGAAGGGCCAGCCGGAGCCGCCCAGGCAATGACCGCGACGCCCGGGCCTCCACCAGGGATCGTTGTGAGGGGACGGCTGGTTCTGCCCGACCGCTACGTCGACGGCGAGCTCGAAGCAGGTGATGGGAAGATCGTCCGGATCAGATCATCAACCTCGACACACCAAAGGCAGCATCGCCGAAGGCAAGGACGCCGATCTGGCCAACATCGACGCCGACTTCAACATCGACGCCGTCTTCGTCGGCGGGCGGCTCCTGTGGCGGTCAGCCACGTAGCCTTGCCCTTCCGCTTTCCATTAGCGGCCAGACCCATCTTGCTGCCCGCGGTTCATGGTTTTCTTTTTCTGGAATGAGCCGCCTTCACGACGATTATGATGATAAAGGTGGCCGGCGCTCGCCGGTCCTCATTCTGGAGAGCGGGTAACTCGAAATGTGGTCAAGCATCATAATCGGCGCCCTGGTGGCCCTGTTTGTCGTCGGATTCCTGGTCTTACGGGCGGTAATCCTGCGGTAGACCGGGCCATGACCTGTGCGGATTTCGGTTGACATGAAGCCGGCCGTGCGGTATAAGTATAGGAACCGGAAACCAGTCAGATCGCCAGGGCGATTAGCTCAATTGGCTAGAGCGCCTCCCTTACAAGGAGGAGGTCACTGGTTCGAGTCCAGTATCGCCCACCAATAGGACAAGTTCAGACGTGCCTGAACCAGTCTCAATGGCTTGTTCAGGCATTTCAATTTCGTCGATTGGGCTCCCGGTGCCCAAGAGATCGGGATGACAGGGAAATCACCCCACACCCTTAGCTATTGACATCCGTCGGCAGATGGTCTATGATGAATGAGGCCGCGAACCCCTGTTCGCGGCGTTCTGAATGGCAGATGGAACGGAGCACCAAAGATGCGCTCAGGAATGACGAATGATGAGATCGCCCGCCTTTTTGCGGAACATGATGACTTCGGAGCCGATTCGTCAATCTGGTTGCGGTTGATCACACGGCTGCTAACCCAAGGCAAACCTCTGGGCGAAGCCACGGTTGTCTGTGTCGACTATCCCGGACAAGGACTCCCCCTCGGCGCCTTTGCTTCGACAGACCGGGATCGCCTCATATTCTGGCCTGTCCTGCCGCGAGATATGTCCGTAGGCTGTCGCGGGCGGGACATCACGATACCGCATCACATCACGTTGGAGTTTCCCAGCGGGAGGATCCATGCTACAGCATACAATGAGCGAGGCACAGCCGTTCATAGACACTGCGGAAGACTGCAGCGAATCGGGGATAGCGGCTTCAGCATCTGGACTATGCTCGTGGTCGAGCGAAGCGTATTGGACGATCAGGACGAGGCGGTTCAGCGCAAGGTGC
>DATKYA010000275.1:0-4254 GCA_035528775.1 Planctomycetota bacterium
ATGCCGGTCACCCCGGTCGTCGCTTCCTTCCACTCCACGCGGAGGTAGAACGGCCCGGCCTGGTCGCGATTCACCTGCACGGCGATGTCCTGCGAAGCCAGTGCTCCGGCCGGTGCTTCCAGCTTCAGATCGCCTTTCACCACCACGATGTCGGCATAGTCTTGCACGGTGTAGTGGAGGTCGAACGTGCATTTGGCGGCGGCGTCGGCCGCGAGGTCATTACGGGCGCTCAGCCGCCAGACGAGCGGCTTGCCCCAGTCGCCGGCGGGCGGTGCGGAATAATCCCATGCGACGTTCCGCGACGACCTGCCCTGGTCGTAAATCTGCACGCCGCTGAAATGAACGGGGAACCGCGGCTTGCCCGGCGCGGGCTCGGCCGTCACGCCGACCGCCAGCTCCGGCTTCACGTCCGTGATCACGAATACGCTGTCGATCGCGAGCTGCGTCTCCACCGGCTGCGAGTGCAGCTTGTTGTCGGCCGGCTCCCACACCTGGAGCTCGACGAGCATGAGCGGGTAGTCGACCTGCCCCTGTGTGCCGCCTGCTCCTTCGATGCCCTTGCCTTCCCCCGGCAACGGCAGCACGACCTCCTGCCAGCCTTCATTCTCCACGCGGACGAACGGCGTGTCGAAGCCTTCCGTGCCCTGGCGGTCCCTGTTGGGCTGGTCGTGGATGCGAGCCCTGATCTCCCACGGGCGGCCGTCGCCGCGGAACCAGATTGCAAGCTTCTCGGCGCGGCCCGGCAGCGTCCTGTTGGGGTACAGCACGGTATTCTCGCGATTGTTGCCCGGGAACTTCACGGCGAGCAGCAGGCCGGACGGCCCGTCGTGCGCGGCGTCGGCGACCGGCTTCGCATCGGCACGGTCGATCCGCATTGTTTCCGGGGTGTCGTCCCACGTCAGCACCGGCAGGCGCGCCGGCACCCCGGCCGCCGTCGCGGGCAGCAATCCGATCATCAGCGATAGCAAAATCAGGATCGGTGCTCTACGCATTCACCGGCTCCCGTGGTCCAGGTGGACCAAGTGGACGAAGTGGACAAAGTGGACCAAGTGGACGCAATGGACGTAATGGACGCAACGGACAGAAGACCTGGTCCATTTCCGGTTCGATGTTCGATGTTCTCTTCATCACATCATCCCTTCATCCCTTCATCACATCATCCCTTCATCCCTTCATCACATCATCCCTTCATCTCATCATCTCATCATCCCTTCATCTCATCATCCCTCTTCCTCAGTGCGTCAGCACGTACAGCAGGATGTTGATCCCGAGTGCGTATGCGGTTTCGCGCTGGCCGGGGATGCGGTCGAGGTTGTGCATGGCGCCGCCCAGCGGATTCGATGGAGTGGGCGGGCTTGATATCTCCCACGCGCAGCCGAGGTCCTGCGTGGTGTACAGCACCGCGATGCGGCCGTCGATGCAAATGGCCTCCCAGAAGGTCGGCCGCTGCGGGTCCGGCAAACCCGCCTCATTCACCTTCGGCCACGCAAACTTCATCTTGAAGATGTGCCCGAACACCGGGTCCGTGTGGTCGATCCGCTCGAAGGTCAGCTCGGGGAAGACCTTGCGCATCTCGCTGTGCGCGGCCTTGCCGAACGGGAAGCCGTACAGGCAGTCTTCGAAGAACAGGAAGCCGCCCTGCCGGACGTATCGCGCCATCGCGGCGGCTTCTTCGTCGGTGATGGTGAACGCATTGTGCCCGGTGATGTACAACAGCGGCCACTGGTAGATCTCGGGGTCCGCCCAGTCCAATCCGGCCCGGGGAACGAACGCGTAGCCGTCGAGCCCGGTCTGCCGCTTGTACTGGTCGATCAACGCCGGCAGCGCCGTGGGGTCGGTGTCCCAGTCGGAGTTGTGTTTCAGCTCGCGGATGACCAGCCGGCGGCGCTGCGGGACGAAGTTCTCGATCGGCTCGTCGTCGACGCCCTGGTCCTCGTCAGCCTGCGAGAAATACTCGTTCGCGTCGAACCCGAGGATTCTGCCGGTGTCCGCAGCGGCGGATTCGCCCGAATCGCCGGCGACGTCCCCCCATTCGCCCATGTCGACCGACGGAACAGCGGTGGCCTTTGCATCCTCAGCCGCACGCGCGGAGAACGCGGCCATGCTCGCCGCCAACGCGATCAGCATTGTTCGGAGGGTATTCATCATCGCTCATTCATCCGTCTTACCGCGACACATTGATGCTGTTGAAGTAATCCTCGACGAGCCGCTGATTGTCGACCGACACGCGGTTGCTGCCGGGGGCCTTCTGCAGGAGCAGCTCGGCCACGCTCGCCAGCTTCTCGTTCGTGGGGGACGTTCGCGGCGGAGCCGCCCGCCTGCTCAGCGTCGCCACCTTCAGCGGATCGTACCACGTCGTGCTCCAATCGTCGCTGTACAGCACTTCCTCGAACAGCTCTTCTTTCGTCACGATCGCCATGCGGTAGGCGGGCGTGCGGGAAACGTGGGGGCCCTTCTCGGGTTCGAGGTCGTAGGCGTCCTGCGTTTCCGCCCAGAACACCACGCGGTCGCCCACTTCGGGCCGCAGCTCGCTGAGCCGCGCGAGCAGCCCCGCGTTGAACTCCGACTGCGGCATCTGGAACACCCGCTTCTTCACGTCCTCGCGCTTCTTCGCGTTCGACAGCAGGTCTTCGATCACGTAGTGGAACGTGATCTGCTGCAGGCCGTAATCGTCGCGGGCGTCAACGTAGAACCCCACGCTGCTCACGTCGGTGTCGAGCACGTGGACCTCGTGCTCCGGCGAGCGGTTCGGCAGCCGCACGAATGCGATCTCCGGCGGCTGGTCCTTCTTCACCACGATCGGATACTGGCGGTCGGAGTTCTCGCTGCGGAAGCCGTCTTCGCAGGTGAGGAGCAGGCTGTACGATTCGGAGATGACGGACTGGGCCAGCGCCAGCCAGTCGGGGTTGTCGAGCCTGATCGTCGCCCGTGCAAACGTGCCGCCCACGGTCATCTCGAGCACGCCGGCCTTCTCGCCGGCCTGGTCGGTCACGTCATAGGACAGGCTCATCCGGGCGGACTGCAGCGGCTTGTTTGCCTCCAGCGTGATGATGACGGTGCAGCCGAACAGCGCCTCGATGCGGCCGTCCGACCGCCCAACCACCACCGGCGCCCGCCGCACGTAGCTCGGGAAATCGTACTCGATGCGGATGTTCGTGATCCGCGGGCGATCGGTCACCTTGATCGTGTACTGCCGCGAGCGAACCTTCTCGGCCGAGAAATAGTACACGAAATTGGCTTCCTGCCCGGCCAGCCATTTTTCGGCCTTCCCCTCCGTTGAGACCGCGAGCTTCTCGACGCTCTCGTCCGGCTCGCCCTCGCGGCGGACGTGCAGCAGCATCTGGCCGCTGTGGAATCCGAGCTGCCGTGCGGTGAGGGCCACGTTCTGCCCGCGCAGGATCGTGGCGTCGCCGGGCTTGACCTCGATCGACGCACCCGCGATCTTGCGGGCAAACTGCGACACCTCGGAGAACGAGCCGACCAGCCGCGAGAACAGCGTGCCGAACGCGTCCGGCCGCATGACGGCCAATCCGATTGCGATCGCTGCGAACGCCGCGGCAAGCGCCGAGTGACGCCGCAGCCCGCGGGTGTCGACCACCCGCCCGAAGTCCTGCTCGCGGGTCGAATCCTGCGCGTAGCTGATCAGCGCCCGCACCATCCCGCGGTCGAACCGCGGCCGCTCGCGATCCAGGTCTTCGTACACTTCCAGCGAGCTGACCACGCGGCCGTTCAGCTCGGGCAGGCCGAGTTCAACGAGCATCGCCGCCTCGGTCAGCGTGTAGCGCTTCAGCAGCGGCAGCAGGCATCGCCGCACCAGCAGAAACACGGTGACGGCGGCGACCGCGATCACGATGCCGGCCCGCAGCAGGTAGTGCAGCCCCACCCAGCGGTCGAGCGCGAGCGTGGCCAGCAGCGGCACGAGTACGGCGAGCGCGGCTCGCGACGCACCGTCCGCCGTCTGCACGCGCGTGCGCCGCCGCGCCACCGACTCCACGCGGCCTTTCAACGCATCAAATGATTGCCGTACTTCGTTTTCCACAATTGCACTGCTTTACACGGACAGACACGGACTAACACGGACTAACACGGACTTCATCATTCATCATTCATCATGCCAGCCCTCGTCGCTTCCTCAGGAGCCACTCGGCTCCCAGAAGCAGCACTATGACGATCATCGTAGGGAGGGCTCGCCACAATTCGATCACGGCGATTCCCGGCCGCATCGACGGCTTGACCGTCAGCAGCGACGCGATC
>DATKYA010000276.1:0-2283 GCA_035528775.1 Planctomycetota bacterium
ACCCCGATCCGCTCGTCCGCGCGGCGGCCGTCATCATCAAGGCGGGCTGGAGGCCGTACGAGTCGTGGTTCAGCACCGATCTGTGCCAGGCAGCGGCCGAAGGCGATCCCGATGCCCTCGTGCCCGGCCGGCCGGTGTCGATGTACTATGGCTTCGGCCTGGCGAAGGAGGACGAGATGCGGGCGTGGGCGGCCGACGCGGCCCCGGAGGTGCGGTTCGCCGCCGCCGTCTGCTTCTCGCGGCAGTACTACTACAGGTTTGAGGACGCGATTCTCGATATCCTGCGTGCCGACGGCTGCGCGGCAGTTCGGGCGGCGGCGTGGCCTCTTCCGTGGCGAACCAGCCCGCTCCAGGAGGACCGGAATCCCAAGCTCCGCGAGGAGCGGCTCGCGGCGTTCGGGCGCGGCCTCCGCGATCCCAATCCGATTGTCCGCGCGATCGTCGTCGGGCGGCTGGTCAGCCTGCTGCAGGACGACAACGACAAGGCGCTTGCGATCTACGGGCGCGACCAGCTCGCCCCGTACTTCGACGAGCTGCTGAAGGCCGACCGCGAGAAGCTGCGGGCGGTGCTGAAGGCCGAAGCAGTGGAGAACGACCCGTGGACGGCGCTGGCCGCGGAGGCCTTCCTGGCGAGGCGCGCCGCGGTGTGGCACACGCGGCTGATGTGGAAATCGCACATCTCCGACCGCGCGTGGGTGACGCCGGAAGCGGTGGATGAGCGGAACGCGGCCGCCGGCCTGATCGCCATCCGCCTGCTGGGGTCGGGCAAGCGCTCGCACGAGCTGCTGGGGTGCGCGGCGCTGATGGAATGGCTGCCGGTGCTGGCGACGGCGCGTCCGCCGAAGGATTCGGCAATCGCGTTCGATCCCGTGGCCGCGCAGGCGGAGTCGCCGCACCTGCTCCCGCGGCTGGTCGCGATTGCCGCCTGCGGGGCGCTCGTGCCCGCCAACGCCGATGCCGAGTCGCGGCTGCTGAAGGCAATCGGCTCGCGGGACCGGCTGGAGCGGCTGGCTGGCCTGTGGGGCTGCTGCGTGATGGAACCCGGGGGCGGCTCGCCGGCCCTCGAGAAGGCGATCCGGCCGCTGTTGCGCAGCCGGGACGTAGCCGAGTGCACCCTCGCCGCCCGTGCCGCCGCTCGCATCCTGCCCATCCAGCGGGCCATCGAGGTGCTGCAGGACCAGTGCCGCGCGCTCCCCGAGTCCCCCGCCACCGACGCCATGATCGACTGGATGGCCCGCTCCCGGCCATCGACGGTGTTCGATCCGGGCGACCACGCACAGAACCAGATGATGCTGTTCGACGCCGTGCTCGAGTCGAAGAACTCCGCCCTCCAGAGCCGATGCCTCCGCTGCATGGAAGATCGCGACTCGTTCAAGAAGAACGATCCGCTGATCCTGGCCTGCATTACGGAAACGGAGCCTGAGGCGTTCTATGGCTGTTTTCGGCAGGCCCTGCCACCCAAGTGGTTCGCGGTCGACGCGTTCCTGCAGCGAATTGCGGGGCTGGTCCGCACCGCGGACGGCAAGCCAAATATCCCGGCGCTGACTGCCCTCGTGTGGTATACAGCAAGCAACAACGAGGTCATGGCTGCCCGCGGCGACCGCATCTATCCGATGATCACGCCATTCCTCGAAACGTGTTTCCGGCCCGACGCCAGCAAAGAGGAGATCAGCACGGGGGGAACGATGGTGTACAACCTGATCGGCAATGTCCGTTCGGTGCCCTGGCTCAACCGGGACCAGGCATCCGGCAAATGGAGTGATCTTCCACCGGGGGTGATTGCGGCATGCCGCGCGTACTTCGGGTACGCGAACCACCCGGTGTATCACCGAATGGTCGCCGTGACGCTTTCCGCCTGCTACGAACGCATCACGAAGGAACCCGATAACGAGATCGATGCCGGGCTGTTCGACGCCATGCAGGCCGCTCGCGCCGCCATCATGCAGAAGGGCAACGCCGAGGACCAGGTGATGGTGCTCAACGCCGTGGCTGCCTGCGCCGACGATTCGCTTGCCGGGCCGGCAATCGACGAGCTGCAGAAGCGATTCGTCGCCGGCACCATGCCCGCACAGCAGCTCGAACACTTCTTCTTCAGCCTTCGACCGCGGATCCTCCAAAACAAGAAGCCGCTGTCCGCCGAATTCACGCAGTTCCTGATCACGCAAATCAACGCCCCCAGGGAGGACGCTTACGGGTTCTCGCTGTTGCTGGTGATCGACATCATCGCGTCCCAGCCCGGCACTGTCGAGCCGCTGATTGCCGCCCTGCAGCAACTGGCGGCGA
>DATKYA010000277.1:0-2079 GCA_035528775.1 Planctomycetota bacterium
CGGAGGTAGCCGCCGAGGTCGACCGTCTCCTCGATTTCCTCGGTGACCAGCCAGCACAGCCAGAACGGCGGCTGCCGCTGGATGATCGCTCCGGCGGGCGCGGCGACCGGCACGCCCCGCGCCGCGGCCTCCCGGCACACCAGAATCTCGTCGAGCGCCCGACGCGGGCTGAGGTAGCGGCTGCTGTTGACCGCGCGCAGCACTCCGCCCCGCCGGTATTGCCGCACCAGCAGCTTGCGGCCGGACGGCAGCTCGAGGCGGCGAATGGCGGCCCGCCCCTGGCCCGCTTCCGGCAGGCTGGCCGGCTCGCATTCCGCAAGCGCCGCCATGTACTCAGGCAGCGCGATGACCGTACGGCCGCCGGTTTCACGCAACTGCAGCCCGTCGGGAAGGATGTTCGTCAGGTTCACGATGGCAATTTCCTTCAGCAAAACAGGTCACTCTCACCACAATGTTGGGGGGCAACGGGCCGCTGTTGTAGCTGCGCCCCTGGAAAAACGTAACCTGGTCGTCCCACGGGGTGTACTCCCCCGGCTCGTCGATCTCTATTGCCTTCCCGCCGGGCGCCAGGAATTGCTCGCCGCCCGACACGGACGTGACAAACGTGCAGATGACAAACGCCGGAATGCCGATCGCGACGAACAGTATGAGTGCAGCGCCGACAACAAACCACGCCGCGCTCGGTCCGCGTTTTTCTGTGAGTCCGTCCATGAAGATTTGCCCTCAATTGTCATGGGCCGCTGTCATGGGCCGCTGCCCGGGGGTGGCGGGCCACCTCGTGCCTGCATCACCCTGAGGTCCCGGGCGATCATTCCCATCGATCGGGCGATCGATTCGTGTGCCTTCATTGCCCGCCATAGTGCGACCAGCAGCACGACGATGGCCGTAACTGCGGCGGCCATCCACAGAAGCCAGAAAAGGATGAATATCCCGCCCATTGGGCTGAATGCGTTCGGCATCATGTCCTCCTGTGCTCCAGTATCCCCTGTCTCGGGCAAGCTTCACGCTGCTCCACAATTTACACGTTGGGGCTCCTCTTGTCAAGGAAAAGTTGCCGCTGCGTATGCGGCCGACTGCTGCCGATGCTTCTCGTGTGAACGGCGAAGACCGTTCCGAAGCTTGATTCCCCCGCGGCTTCGGGGTATAATGGATGCTTTGCGGCGCGGTGGTGCACCGCGATCGGTGTGGCTCGATCCGGATTGGGAGCGTGCCTATGAGTACGAAGAAGAAAACTCCGGCCTGGGAGACCGTGGCCGTCTTCGCGGCGATCCTGTCGCTGTGGCCTGCGGTGTTGCGATACTGGGCGACCAACAGCGAGACGATCACGCCCGACACGCTTCCGCTCGCCGGCACGATGCACTGGGAAAGCCCGTTGTGGGACCTGCTGCTGGTTGCCGCACTCCTGGTGATGGCCGCCATTGCGGTCAGAAGGGTTCGCAGACTGAAGTCCGCGCAGGACGACGATTCCGCCCACAAGCCCGGCGGCCCGATCGATCCCTACAACTCGATGATGGGCGGCGGGAAGAAGTGACGGTGGGCTCCGAGTTCTAAACTCCCCGACTCCGAATTCCGGGCTCTTAACTCTGAACTCCTAACTTTGAACCCATGAACCTCCAACAGATGATCTTCATGCTGCAGCAGTACTGGGCGGAGCGCGGGTGCGTGATCACGCAGCCGTACGACATCGAGAAGGGCGCGGGCACCTTCAACCCTGCCACCACGCTGCGGGCACTCGGCCCGGAGCCGTGGCGGGCCGCATACGTCGAGCCGTCACGCCGCCCAACCGACGGCCGCTACGGCGACAACCCGAACCGCCTCCAGCACTACTACCAGTACCAGGTGATCCTCAAGCCCGCCCCGGCGGATTCGCAGCAGCTCTACCTCGACAGCCTCACGGCCCTCGGCATCAACCTGGTGGAGCACGACGTGCGGTTCGTGGAGGACGACTGGGAATCGCCCACGCTCGGCGCCGCCGGCCTCGGCTGGGAAGTCTGGCTCGACGGCATGGAAGTGACCCAATACACCTACTTCCAGATGGTCGGCAGCATTGGCGTCGAGCCGATTTGTGTCGAATTGACC
>DATKYA010000278.1:0-6368 GCA_035528775.1 Planctomycetota bacterium
GATGAGGGCGCAGATAAAAACCTCCGCGGCCAGGCGCTCTACGCACTCGCGCAAGATCCCTCGCAGATCACAGCCATCCTCGACAGGCTGGAGCCGCTCGCGAAGGCCAACCGCGAGTTTGATCTTGCGCCCGGCCTCGGCTCCGCGATCTACCGGAACCTCGCATCGATTCGTGAGCGCAAAGAGCCTGAGCCTGCGTGGGCCGAACGAGCCGCCGCCCTGGGCATGGAGATCGCGCTCGACACGGCTCGCCCATTGGCCGGCCGTTCCGACGGGATCAAACTCTATGCATTCGCTGCCGGCCCCCGGAGCGCCGAAAAGCTCGAAGCCTTCATCAACGACGAGAAGCTTGACCCCGAGCTGCGGTCCGCCGCGGCCGCCATGATCATCATTGACCCGGAAACGAAGATCTTCGTCATGATGGCCGGGAAGTACGACACCCTGCCGCGGCCCGTCCGCCAGGCGCTCGGCTCAGCCGCCAGCCGCGCCGCCAAGGCACCGGGGGCCGAAGCGTTTCTCATCCGTTTCCTCAAGGACGATGACATCGAGCTGGAAAGCCGCTTCTCGGTGCTGAACCAGCTCGGGCTGTTCGGCGCGGCCACGCAGATCGCCGCTCTGAAGGAGCTGGAGAACCACCCGCGTATCGGCAGCGTGGTCCGGGGCGTCATCGAGCGGATCGAGAACCGGAGGAAGCAATGAGGCGCTGCCGGCGGTCGGGCGATCCACCCGGCCATCGAGGCCATCTCGCTCGCCTGCGACGCGCGCCTCGCGTTCGATGAACACGATGTCACCCTCAGCAAGTAGGAGGACCTCACAATGAGGAAGCTGATTGTTCTCGGTACGATCTTGTGCCTGCTGCCGTTCACCGCCGCCCGCGCCGCCGAACCGCCCCGCCGTCCGGCGAAGGTCAGCGTGAACCTGGACGGGGCGCCGCTCGACCACTTCTTGGAGATCATCCAGAAATCCTGCAACCTCCGGATGGCCTACGAGCACGACCTGATCGCCAACAGCGAGCCGGTCACGCTGCACGTGGAGGACGCGGAGCTCGACGCGGTGCTTCATGCCGCGCTCGCGCCCCGCGGCCTCGAATGCATCTACACCGGCGAGACGATGGCCGCGATCGTGCGCGCGGATTCCGACATGGGCATGGCGAAGGCGGCGGGGCGGGCGCTGCGGACGCTGGCACGCCTCGCGCCGAAGATCGAGTCTGCCCGGCAGCAAGGCGACGAGATCCTGATGCCGGAATGGACGGATGACGACGACCGGGCGTTGGCGGAGGCATACGTTGACCTGTTCGCTGCGATCGTCAGCATGAAGATGATTTCCTCCCAAGGTAACTCCGGGGGCATCGACGAGTCGGTCCCGCTGATCCTGCCGATGCTGCGCGGCTTCGACCCGGACGTGCTGGTCGGCGCGGCGGCATTGAAGTACGTGTACAATGGCGTCCGCGTGCTGACGGATGAACAGGAGGAGGAACTGGTGGAGTCGCTGACGCGGCTTATGAGGCATTCCGATCCGCTCGTGCGGGCGGCGGCGGTCGTGCTGAATGCGACCGATTGGCGGCACCTGTCGCTGGAGCTTATTGACGAGACGCGCTACCGGCGTAAGGAGCTGGCGGGGCTTGGGCCGATCGACCAGGTGCTGCGGAAGGCGGCGGGCGACAACGCGCCGGAAGTCCGCGCGGCCGCGGCGTTCGCCTGCCTTCGATACGGCCATCTGAAATTCCCGGGGGAGATCCAGCAGATTCTGCGGAGGGACGGCATTGCGGCCGTACGGGCGCTGGCTTACCTCCCGCTCCGGGAATATTCGGAACAACGGCCGTCGGTTTCCGATCTGAGTCCGGGCCTGCGCGACGCCAACCCGATCGTCCGCACGGTCTGCCTGAAGCGGATGATCGAGCGGCTGCACGACGATCCGAGGACTCGCTGGGCGTTGCTCGTCGGGCGGGAGGCGCGGTTCATCCGCAGGCTGGATGACGAGCGGGAGCGCCTCCAGGCCGCCATGAAAGCCGAGGGCGTGGCGGACGATCCGTGGCTGACGCTGGCCGCGGAGGCGTTTGCCGCGAGGAACACGGCCCTGTGGTACGGCCTGTTTCGATGCGAATCACAGGGCGGGCGGATACGGGCGATTCCGCCGGAGGTGGAGCAGGTGCACGAGCACGCGGGGGCGGTTTTCGCGAGGCTGTTCGCCTCCGGGAAGCGATCGCACATGATGCTCGCATGCGGCGTGTTGAGGGAGTTGCTGCCGGCGTGGCCGTTTGGAACGTTCGTGGCAGAGCCGGACTTCGACTGCATCGCGAAGCACATGGAGTCGCCGCACCTTGCCACGCGGCTGATGTGCACGGCGGCGTGCTTCACGCTTGAACCGGCAGTGGCGGAGCCGCGGGTGCTGAAGGCGCTCGGTTCGGACGATCGGCTCGAGCGGGCGGCGGGGCTGCGGGCGTGCTACGCCATCAGGCGCCGGCCCGCTTCACCGGCCGTGCAGGAAAAGCTGCTCGCCCTCGCGGGCAGCAGGCGTCCGCCGGAGGCCGAGATCGCCGCGAGTGTGATCGGCCTTGCGTTCCCGACCGGCCTCGGGTTGCCGATCGGCCAATCATTCCGAACCGAGCGATTGAGGGATATTCTGCGAGCGGCCTTTCCGCAGAGCTGCACGGAATGGAGCGGCGAGCCCGGCAAGCAGAACCAGGCGCTCCTGCAGGAGGCCGTGCTGAAGTCGCGCGATGCCGCCGCGCAGATCGACTTCTTCCGCTCCATGGCATTCTATTGGCTGATGCAGAACGAAGCGATGTTCCTGTCGTTCATCACCCAATGCGAGCCGGCGGCCCTGTGCGAGATCGCCATGTTCAACTATCGACGCACGCAGTCTGACACCCAAGGTCTCAAGTTCACGCAGGCGGTGATCGATGCGATAGTCGAGCGGGCTGCGGGGCTGGTCCGCAAGGCGGACGGCACGCCGAATCTGGAGGTGATCTCGGCGCTGGCGAGGTTCGCCGTGCCGCTCCGATACAATGATCCCATCGGCCTCAACGCGAAGTACTACGAGATCGTCACGCCATTCCTCGAGACGTGTTTCCGGCCGGGCGCGACGGACGCCGAAATCGCGGCCGGCGGCGACCTGGTGAAGGCCATCGTCGGCCGGTGCTGGACTCGTCCGCCGAGCATCTATGCATCGATCCCCGGGGTGAAATGGGGCGAGCTGCCGGAGGGCGTGCGCCGCGCGTGTGCACGGTTCCTCGGCTACGCGGGCCACCCGCGGCACGGCAAATGCGCGGTGGAAGCGCTGGCCCTCTGCTACCGGCAGCTCCGCAACACCGAAGCCGCGCCGCTGGAGCCGGAGATGGTTGCCGCGATTGAGAAGGCCCGCGCCGCAATCGCTGACGCCGGCAGCCACGCCGATCAGACGCACCTCCTGCTCGCGCTGGCCGACCGCTCCCGTGGCGCCGAATCCGGGGCGTGGCGCATCAAACTGCAGGAACGGCTGATCGCTGGTTCAGTGCCGCCGGACTTGCGGGAGAACGTGTATCGTGCCATTGCGGAAACCACGGATCAGGTCACCACCGATTTCCAGGGCTTCCTGCTCGAGCGCATCGCCGACCCCGACGAAGACGTGCCGCTGCGCAACAGGATGCTCGACGTCCTCCAGCGGTGCCCGGACCTGTATGGCCGGCTGTTCCCAATCATCGCCGACCTGGCTGCGAGGGGCGAATCATTCGACGTGCGGCACGCAATGGAGACAATCCAGTTCAACCTGGATCGCGAGCCGGCTGCCGACTGGGCCGACGCCGCCGGCGCCCTGGGCTTCGCCGTGGCTACGTGCGACTCCACGAAGCGGTGCGTCTCCGCTGCCCGGAAGACGGCGATGGGGCTGTATGTGAAGGTGGTCGGGCGCGACGCCGCCGAAGATATCGAAGCGATGATCCGGGACGAGAAGCTGCTGCCGGAAATCCGCGCGGCCGCCGCCGCGCAGTTGATTGCCGCCAGTCCCGACACGAAGCTCCTGCCGGCCCTCGCGAAGAACTACGACGCACTGCCCGTGGAAGTGCGAATGGCACTCGGACTAGCGGCTGCCGAAGCCGTGAAGGCCGAAGGCGCCGCCGATTTCATGGCCCGATTCTTCCGCGACGATGCACTGCGCGGCGAGCAGGAATTGACGGCGGCCCTCGAGCGGTTGAAGGTCCCGCTCACGCCCGACCTCCGGGCCGCCCTCAACACGCTTAGCGGCGATCCCGAATATAACGACCTAGTCTGGCAGGCGCTCATCAGGTTACGATAGTGCAGAAGAGGGCGGGCGGCGGATGCCGCATACGCAGTAGCCCGCCACAATGGAGATTTCGCAATGAAAGGCATTTTCCTGTCGTTGCTGGCAATGCTGCTGCTGACGACGCACGCCGTGGCCGAGAACGCGGTGTCCCTCGAGTTCAAGGATCTTCCCCTCCCCGCCGCTCTCACCCGCCTCCAGGACGCCTCCGGCCTCCATCTCGCGTTCAGCGCCGATCTGGTCCGCGATGCGGAGCCCGTCACGCTGTCGGCGAAGGATGAGCCCGTCGATTCCATCCTCCTCCGCATCCTGCGCCCTCGTGGCCTGGAATGCATCTACACCGGAGCGACGATGGCGGCGATCGTGCGGGCGGATTCTGACATGGGCATGGCGAAGGCGGCGGGGCGGGCCATCCGCATGCTCGCGCGCCTGGCGCGGAAGATCGATTCGGCCCGGCAGCTAGGCGACGAGATCGTGATGCCGGAGTGGGAGGAGGGGGATGATAGGGCGCTGGCGGAGGCATACGTGGATATATTCGCCGCGATTGTTCGTATGCAGATGCTTTCATCGCTGGGTAAGTCGGCGGGCATCGACGAGTCGGTCCCGCTGATCCTGCCGATGCTGCGCTGCTTTGACCCGGACGTGCTGGTCGGCGCGGCGGTGCTGAAATACAGGTTCTGGGGCGGTTGCACACTGACCGGCGGGCAGGAGCAGGAACTTTCGGAGTTGCTGATGCAGGCACGGACGCATCCCGATCCGCTCGTGCGCGCGGTGTCGGTAATCCTCAGCTCGGCCAATTGGTGCGGGGGCCCCTTGGTGATATTCGACGAGACGCGCTACTAGCGCAAGGAGTTGCAGCGGGTCGGCCCCGTCGACGAGATTCTGAGGAATGCGGCTGCGGACGATGCCCCGGAAGTCCGCGCGGCTGCAGCAATCGCGTACCTGAAGTACGGCTGGCTCGAGTTTCCGCGGGAAATCCGGCAGGCTCTCCGGAAGGACACGTGCGCTGCGGTTCGCGCACTGGCATATCTCCCGCCGCAGTTGTCTCTGAAGCCGCCGCGGGCGGCTGATTTCAGCCAGGGCCTGCGCGACGCGAATCCGATCATACGCACACTGTGCCTGAAGCAGATGGTTGAGCCGCTGCGCGATGATCCGAAGACGCTATGGGCCTCCCGCGCCGGGCGGGAGGCGCGATTGGTTCACCGGCTCGAGAACGATCGCGAGCGGATTCGGGCTGCGATGAAGGCCGGGGGCGTGGCGGACGATCCGTGGCTGAGGCTGGCCGAGGAAGCGTTCCTTGCGGAGAACACCGCCAAGTGGTATGCCCGAATTCGCCATGCTATCGACCACGAGGGGGAGAAGCGGGTGATTCCGCCGGAAATCGCGGAGTGGCACGCGCAGGCCGGAAACGTTATCGCGGATCTGCTCGCGTCCGGCAAGCGGTCGCATGTGATGCTCACGTGCAGCGTTCTGAGGGAATTGCTGCCGACGTGGCCGTCGGGACGGCTGGTGGGCAGCCCCGACTTCGGCTGCATTGCCGCCCACGCAGAATCAACAGACTTCCTCGCGCGGCTGATTTGTACTGCGGCGTGCGGCACGCTCGATCCGGCAGTGGCGGAGCCTCGCCTGTTGAAGGCGCTCGATGCGGGCGATCCTCTGGAGCGATTTGCAGGGCTGTGGGCGTGCTGCACCGCGGCGGGCAGGCCCGTTTCACCGGCCCTCCAGGAAAGACTGCTCGGTCTGCTGGGCAGCAGCCGGCCACCGGAAGCCGATCTTGCCAGTCGAGCGATCGGCATTGCATTCCCGTTCGACAAGGTGCTTGCGATCCTGGAAGATTGGCGCCGGAATGGCGACTCCGCCGCGGCGACAGCCATTCTGCAAACAATCATTCCGTACGGCTCCCTGCAATGGAGCAGCGAGGATGGCAAGCGGAACCAGGTGCTTCTGCAGCAGGCCGTGCTCGCGTGGCACGATGCCGATCTGCAGAGCCGCTTCTTCCACACCACCGCGTACCGCTGGATGCAAGAGGACGACGCGCTGTTTCTGTCGTTCATCGAGGAATGCGAGCCGGCCGCACTGTGCACGGTGGCGACGTTCAACTACCGCCAGAC
>DATKYA010000279.1:0-2219 GCA_035528775.1 Planctomycetota bacterium
GGCCTGCACGATCACGCCGACCCAACGGGTCCCGCCCGAGCTGGAGAACGGAATCGCCGGCGGCACCGTGAACTGTACCCGCGCCGACGACAGCGGCGTCAGGTTCAGCTCGGCACTGTGCGTGTGGATCAGCGTATCCGACGTTGTGATGGTGTCGTCGGTCGACAGGTACACCTCCAGTGTAACCGAGCCGTCCCACGTGGCCGACGAGTAGTTGTGCACGAGGCAGTTCAGCGTGGTGAGCTGCGAGCCGGCGGCGACCGTGGCGGGCACCGCGTTCACGTTCAGCGGCACGAGATCGGGCGCGGATGGAGTATCCGCCGCGATCCAGCCATCGCGGATGTCCGTGAACTTGTCGCTGGTTATCCGCGGGAAATTGGTGAGGTAGCTGTTGCCGTTGGACAGCACGCAATAGACGGTGCGCGTGATCCCGGTGACGGTCGCCGCTCCGCTGCCGCTCTGTCCGTCGTAGGCCCGCCGGTAGATCGTCACTTCGTTGCCCCGCCACTTGTTTGCGAAATAGTCGGTCGCATCGAACGAGCCGCTCCAGTTGAACATGAACTGGCCGTCGTAGGGCGACTCGGCCGGATAGCCGGGGCAGAAGAAGGTGTTGCCGGTGAAGAACGACGAGCTGTCCGAATAGCCGTAGCCGTGCCAGCCGCACAGTGCCCCCACGGGGCGGTCTAGCTCGATCAGGCCGAGGTCGTGGTCGAACTGGCCCTTCGTGGTCCAGCCGGTCCACGACCGCATCCGCACGCCGTTGGCGGTGCCGAACGGTCCGACCGAGCTGACGTATGCCGGCGTGACGATCATCTCATCGGCGAAGGCGTCTGTGCCGTCGTAGTCGAACACGCAGTGCCCGGCCGTCAGCACGTTCATCGGATCGATCATCGCCCCCGACGCCACGTACCAGTACTGGCCGAACCGCATCCTGAGCTTCACGGCGGCGCTGTAGGGGTGGGTCTCGGTGTCGTTCACCTTCGCCAGCTCGGTGAAGCTCAGCGGGGCAAGCGGTTCGCCGGATGGTGATGATTTCAGCCTGACCGCCCCGCCGATTCCGCCGGGCATGTGGTCACCCAACGGCAATCCTATGTAGGGGCACACGGCGTGTGCCCCAGGGCGGACGCCGTCCGCCCCTACGGGAGGTTCCTCGATCGTGATCGTGCGGGTGTTCACGTCATACGTGACGAGCCGGCCGCGCGGCACGTCGACCTTCGGGCCGACGCGCTCCGGCAGCGGCAGCGGGATGCAATCGGCGAAGTCCGGCGGCACCTTCGCCGCCACACGCCCGGGCGCGACACCGCCCGCGTTCGGCGCCGCCGGCCGAACAGCAGGATCGACCAGAACCGTCTGTACCTCAACGACCTCGTTCGCCGCCGCGCACAACACCACACCGATGGCACACGCCAGGGCGAACGCTACCCGCATACTACTGCTACGCACGCGAAGACTCCTTGATCCAGTGCCTCGACGGCACGTGCCGGCCAATGGATGGATCTTCCGGCACACCGTCGGCTTGCAGCCCCGGCGGAACAAATGCCCTACAGAAGTATACATCATGAAGGGGTGGTTGTCAATGTCGGGTTTGAAGTCGGCGCGAGGAATGCACCATCAGGGGGAAGGAAAAAACGGTGCCTGTTCCCTAATGATTATGACTGCTTTCAGACCTTGAAGCTGTTCCGAGCGCCTGGGTGGCGTCGGGCTTAAATGCCTTCAGCTTCGCAATCGTGGCCGGCATCCATTCCTCCTAGCCGTGGGTGTCGAGGCGATCAGTCTGCCCCGGCAAAGCGAGCAGATGATCAAGTACCACTATCAGGATAGCCGCGCCCAGCACCACAGACAGGAGAATCAGCCCGCGCCGGCTCCTCGGCGGCTCCCCCATACCGGCGAGATCCATGATCATGTCGTAATTCTCGATCCCCGTCGAGAACGTCCCGACCTGCCGGAATCCGAGCTTGGTGTAGAAATGGACGGCGCGGAGGTTGGTGGCTATCACACCGCCGATCAGCAGTGCTCGCTTGTAGCCGAGGCGCTTCGCGATCAGCAGGACCTTCCCCATGAGCGCGCTGCCCAGCCCCCGGTTCTGGAAATCGTCTGCAAGGCACGGCGCCACCGAGCAGTCCGTTGCCGGGGCCAGCGGCATGCCGCGTTCGTGGTAGCGTTTCTGCTCGTGCTCGCCGAAGCCGGGCATGAAGATGAAGTACGCGATGATCCTCGGC
>DATKYA010000280.1:0-5821 GCA_035528775.1 Planctomycetota bacterium
GCGTTGGTCACGAGATCGGGCTCGCCCGCGATCCGGCGGAGCGAATCGGCGATGCAGGCGGGCGCGTCGAGCCAGTGGGCGGGATCGGCGGTTTCGCGTTCGTCGGCGTATTTCCACCCGGCGATTCCGATGCGTGCGACCGCAGACGGTCGCCGGCCGCTGCCGATGCCGCATTCGCGGAGCACGGATTCGAGGCGCGGGCTGCGGTCGCGCGGCTGGCCCAGCAGGCTGAACGACTGGCACAGCGCCTGGCGGACGTGCGGGCTGACGCACTCGGCATAGCCAGCGCCTTCGTTGCCGACGATCAGCGTGGGCGGGGCGTCGCCGCCGGCGGGAATCACGAGCAGCGCTTCCTCGAAGCGCGGATCGCAGCCGGTGAGGAAGGCGACGTTGGCGAAGTGCTCGCGGTCCCCGTAGACGAGCAGGAAATCGAGGTTTTGCTGCCGTGCGCGGGCACGTGCGGATTCGACGCGGCTCTCGTATTCGCCGCGGCCGATCTGCGGCTGGTGCTCCGGCAGGCCGAAGTCGGGGATGCGAACGGTGCGGAGTTCGACGTTGATTGTTGCCATCGGTGCGTCCTATGCTGGTTGCGGCGGTTTGAGGAATCCGATCCCGGAGATGATGAAGTAAACGCCCATCGCGGCCATGAAGACGGCGCAGAAGCGGATGAGCCACTTGAACGCGGCGCCGCCTGCGAATGCCCGGCCCTTGGCGAGTGCGAAGCCGACCGCTCCGTACCAGGTGAAGTCGGCGAGCACGTGCCCCGCGTAAAACACCGCCAAGCCGAGCAGCGCGTGCGCGCGGGATTTCGCGATCAGCGGGAGGCCAACCGTCACCCACCAGCCGAGCCAGTAGGGATTCGACAGGCTGGTGACGATGCCGGCGGCGACCGGCTCGAGCCAGGTGCCGTTAGCCGCGGCGGACTGCTCGGCCTCGA
This sequence comes from Planctomycetota bacterium, assembly GCA_035528775.1. Classification (GTDB taxonomy): domain Bacteria; phylum Planctomycetota; class PUPC01; order JABMSA01; family JABMSA01; genus DATKYA01. The sequence continues at coordinate 938 of DATKYA010000280.1, forward strand.
TGGGCTTGGGCCGGTAGCGAGCCATTCCGAGCGCCATCGCGATGAGCAGCAGGCCGCCGACAAGCCCCACGGAGCCGAGGACGTTGCGGAAGAGGGACTCGTTTTCCAGCAGCCGCCCGAGCCCGAAGTACAGCGCGACGACGAGCGCGAACTCGAGGATCGCGTGCCCGGCCGCGATGAGCACGCCCGCCCACGCACCGCGTTTCGCCACCTGGTGAATCGTCGCCGTCAGCACCGGACCCGGCATCAGCGCGCCGGAGAAGGCGATGGTGAAGGAGGTGATGAAGATGAGAGGGATCGACATTTCAGGCCTTGGGCGTTGGGCTATGGGCTATTGGGCGAAGAAGACGAACGTCCAACGTCCAACGTCGAACGCTCAACGTTCAAATCGGATCGCGCATCTCTACTCGGTCCGACTCATACACTGAGCAACAGAGATCCTGCAGATCGGAAACACGCGCGACAGCTTGTGGAAGTACTCTGCACTTCGACGTTCATTGTTCAGCGTTCGGCGTTCGGCGTTCGTATTTCTGTTCCTCCGCCTTGTTCATCCTCATCAGGACTTCTTCCATCGTGCCTCGAAACGGCCCGGGACGTTCCATCTTGATAGAGACGAGTGCCGCGGCGAATTTGAGGGATTCGGCGGGGTCGTGATCGATCCGCCAAGCGAGATACGCGGCGAACGTGGTGTCGCCGCGGCCCGTGCGCCCGATGCTGCTGCGGTTGGTGAACCGCTCGTAGAAGGTGGCGCCGCCGACGCGCGCGAGCACGCCCTTCGACTCGGTGATGACGATCTCGGGGCAGCCCCATCGCTCGAAGACCAACGCCGCCTGCTCAAGGTCGTCCTCGCCGGTCAGCAGCTTGGCCTCGACGACGTCGAGCTTGACCTTCCGCACCATGCTCACGATCGGGCGTTTCAGCATCACGTTGCGGAAGCTCACCTCCCCGGTGTCGGGGTCCACCTGGCGCACGAAGCTCTGCATGTCGACCGACAGGTTGTATCCGCGTTCGACGAGATCGCAGATCAGCTCGAGCGAGAACTCCTGATCGGAGATGCCCGCGAGGTGGAGGTGGGCTGCGTCTATGGGCGGCACCTCGTCGGCGGTGACGTGGCTGGCGTTCTTCCGCAGGAACATCCGCCGGTCGTCGACGTCCGCCGACGGATGGATCACTTCCATCCGGCTGGTTTCGTGCGCGGGGATGAGGATGGTGGCGATGCCGGCGTCGCGCATCGGCTGGAGGATGGGTTCGTCGGCGGGCGACATCTTGACGATTGCGGCGATCTTGCGGCCGGTCCGCACGGCGGCCATCGCCCCGCACAGGACGGCGCTGCCGGGCCGGACGGTTCGCTCGCCGTTGAACGGGACTACGTCGTCGTAGCACATGTGGCCGAGGAAGGCGATATCGTAGGGGGTCATGCTAGCCTACAGACTCTATCCACAGATTGCACAGATTGCACAGATGAAGAAGAGGAAGATCGAATTGGGGGCAGATTCATACAATCTTTCACATCTTTCTTCTCTGTGAAATCTGTGTCATCTGTGGATCATGATCGTAGTGATCGTTCGGTTCTCAATCCCGGTGCCAGTGCGAATGCTTCCCCATCCATCACGCGGATCATCACGGGTGCGTCGTTGGCGGGATCGGCACGGAATTCGATCTCGGCCCGCGTGAGCCGCACATGGAGCCGCTGGAATTGCCAGTGGACGGTGAACTGCAGGTGCTGCCACTGGCGGGGGAGGTTGGGGCGGAAATGCAGGCACCCGCGGGAGGGCGTGAGCCCGCCGAACCCGAAGACGACGGTGTACCACTGCACTGCCCCCGCCGACACGTGCACGCCGCGCTCGGTGTCGAGGTTCACGTCGTCGAGGTCCATCCGGGCCGACTTGTGGAGGTAGTCGAGCGCGTCGTCGTTCAGGCCGCAGCGCGCGGCTCCGTATGCCATTCCGGGCAGCGACAGCGATGATCCGTGCAGCGTGCGGTCGGCGTAGAACCGCCAGTTCTTCCGCCTGATCTCGCGCGGATACAGGTGCTCGAAATACGCGAAGGCCGCGATCACGTCGGGCTGCTTCACGGCCTGGCTGTGCCGGCAGAACGTCTCGCAGATGCCGTCGATGTCGGGCGACAGGCCGAAGAAGCCGTCGAACTCCTCGATGATGCCGTCGGCGTCGGGCGCGATGATGTAGAAGTTGCTCACCATCTCGCGCCAGCGATCGACTTCGGCGGGCGTGAGGCGTATCTTCGCCCTGGCGGCTTCGCTGCGCGGGTCGGCGGCGAGGCAGAGGGCGTAGTCGAGATTCCACTTCGCCATCAGGCTGATGAAGACGTTGTTGTCGGCGAAGGTGTGATACTGATCGGGGCAGCCGATGCCGGGCAGCTCGAACCGGCGGTGCGAGCCGTTCCAGGCGATTCGCGAGGCGTAGAAGCGGGCGGTCTCGAAGATGAACTCGGCTCCCATGTCGGCCATCGCGTCGCGGTCGGGCGTGAGGTCGTCGTACAGTTTGAACATGTACGCGGCATCGGCCGAGATGTGGATTTCGCGGTCCTGCAGGCACAGCCAGGGGGCGGTCTCCTCGCGGCCGGACGCCTGCGTTTCCCACGGCACCTGCGCACCAAGAGGTGCGTGTGCGCCGGCTGCGCCCCACATGCGGGCGTTTTCGCGGTAGGCCGGAAGCTGCCCGTATCGGTATTCCAGCAGCAGCCGGGCCTGCCGCGGCCGCGTCATCAGGAAGTAGGGAAACATGTGGAAGTCCATGTCCCAGAAATTGCAGAACCGGTAGCCGTGGCCGGTGTAGCCCTTGATGGGCACGCCGACGCGTGCGGCGGTATCCGGCCCAAACGCCATTTGCAGGTGCATCTGGCTAAAATTGAAGCCCTGGACGGTGGCGGCGTCGCCGTCGAACTCGATGCGGGCGCCCGCTGTCTCGCGACCGTATGCGGCGTCGTGATCGGCCAGGCACAGGTCGAATCCGCGGCCTGCCGCCATGCGTGCCTGCTCGATCGCGGCGTCGAGCGGCATCTCGCCCGCGATGGCGAACAGCTCGAGCACGGTGGCGCTGCCCTCGCGGCGGACGGCAGACTGCTGCGCGATGGACACCGTGATCCGCGTGTCGTTCGTGAGGCACTCGATCGCGTGCAGCGGATCGTCATCGATCGACCGCGTCTCCGTCCACAGCACCACGCCGTTGGGGCTGGTCACGTCCTTCTTGATGTAGCCGGAGGCGTCGACGGGCGCGTCGTGGTTGAGCGGCGTGACCCTGTATTGCAGGCAGACGAGATTGCGGTTGGCGAAGCTGACGAACCGGCGGGAATCGACGCAGGTTCGGCGGCCTTGCTCGTCGCGGAAGACCAGCCGGCGCCGCAGCATGGCCTGGTCGATCTCGAGCAGCCGCTCGTTCGACAGGATCTTCGATTTGTCATGGTCGAAGGGCACGCCGCCGACGGCCAGCCGCACAGCGATGGGGTTGGGGAAATTCGGCAGCGTGGAGATCGACGTGTCCGTCAGCCCGGTGACGATCTCTGCGACCGCTGCGGTCGCACGCAGCCGGTCGGGGTGCGTGAGGATGTGGTCGGGATCGTGGAATCCGAGCAGCGATGGCGGCCCGCCGGTGTAGGTGGCGGCGACGTAGAACTCGGGGCGGCCCCACACCGGCATTTCCTCGTGCGAGCCGCGCAGCCCCAGGTAGCCGTTCGACAGCGCAAACGTGGACCCGAGCTTGCCCTCGAGGGCAGGCTTCGTGCATTGCACCCAGTACTGGCGGCGAGCGGATCGCGGAACGAGTTTGGCGTTGTCCATCTTCATTCCTCGCAAGCTGATTTTCCGGTTCCTGCAATTATAGCGAAGGCGGCGGCGCGAATAAAGAACCGTCCGCGATCCCACAAATAGTATTCTTGGCACATCTGAACGCGGGCATCGGCGAGCCATCATCGCCGGCGCCCGTGCCGTTCATCCCCGAGCTTTTCCGAAATCGCCTTTCCGAAATCGCCATTTGACACCTTGCAGCTCGGTGTGTATAATTGCCGGCATAGCGTTCCGTTCCCGATTCCATCAGCGCGAGAGGTGCCATGCGAAAACCGGATTTCAACAACCTGCTGAATGTGCTGCGGCGGGAGGCGCCGGACCGTCCGACGCTGTTTGAGTTTTTCCTGAACGCGCGGCTGTACGCGCGGTTTGCCGGGCCGGCACCCGGGCCCGACGGCAAGCCGCTGGAAGGTCTGCCGCTGCTCATCAAGGCGTTCCATGCGGCAGGCTACGACTACACCACCACGCTGGGCTGCGACATGTGGTTTCACACGAAGGAGGCGCCCAAGCTTGCGAGCCGCTCGATGGATACCGGCGCGGTGATCTTCGACCGGGCGACGTTCGAGTCGTACCCGTGGCCCGACCCGGACGCGTACGACTACTCGCGCCTGGAAACGTGCGCGCCGCTGCTGCCCGAGGGGATGAAGTTCGTCGTGAACGGCCCCAACGGCGTGCTCGAGAACGCAATGGGTATCTGCGGCTACCAAGGGCTGTGCTACATCATCGCGGACGACCCGCAGCTCGCGCAGGAGATCTTCGACGCGGTCGGCTCGCGCCTGCTGCTCTATTACGAGATCTGCGCGAAATATGAAAGCGTCGGCGCGCTCATCTCGAACGACGACTGGGGCTTCAACACGCAGACGATGCTGTCGCCCGAGCTGATGCGCCGGTACGTCTTCCCGTGGCACAAGCGGATCGTGCAGGCGATCCACGCGGCCGGCAAGCCCGCCATCCTCCACGCGTGCGGCCAGCTCGAGTCGGTGATGGACGACATCATCGACGATATGAAGTACGACGGGAAGCATTCGTACGAAGACAAGATCCTGCCGGTGGAGGAGGCCTACGAGCGGTGGAGCGGGCGG
>DATKYA010000281.1:0-3327 GCA_035528775.1 Planctomycetota bacterium
GCGCCGCCAGATCAAGGCCGGAATGGTGGTGATCATCCGCTACGAAGGCCCGAAGGGCGGTCCCGGCATGCGCGAAATGCTGTCGCCTACCGCGGCCATTGCCGGGCTTGGCCTCGAAGGCTCGGTGGGGCTGATCACCGATGGCAGGTTCTCCGGCGGCACCCGCGGGCTGAGCATCGGCCACGTATCACCCGAGGCCGCCGCGGGCGGGCCTGTCGCACTCGTGCAGGACGGCGACACCGTCGTCATCGACATCCCGGGGCGCAAGGTCGACGTCAAGGTCTCCGATGCCGTCCTGGCGAAGCGCCGCAAGAAATGGCAGCCGCCCAAGCCGCGCGTCACCAACGGCTACCTCGCTCGATATGCCAGGCTCGTCACGTCCGGCGAGACGGGGGCGGTGCTCGAAGAATGATGGCATTACCCGGTGGTGTAACGGTAACACAGCAGATTTTGGTTCTGCCTTTCCAGGTTCGAATCCTGGCCGGGTAGCCAGGTTGATGGGCTAAGAAACTATCTCAAAAGGCGATCCCGATGTAGGGGCGGACGGCGTCCGCCCCGGGGGCACACGCCGTGTGCCCCTACATGATCCTGTTGGAGGTTTTGAGATACTTTCTAAGCTGTTGACCAGTTGGCCAGTTGATCAATGCGGCGTGTTTGGTTTCAACTCAACTGATGATGCAACCGAACAACCGAACAACTGGATGACCGAGTAACCGGCCAACGGAACAATCGGAAAGCGCACTCGAAGCATGGCAACTGACGTCCAACTGAAGGTATTCACGGGGCGGGCAAACCGCAAGCTCGCACAGGATATCTGCGCCTGCCTGAACCTCCCGCTGGGGGGGGCCACCATCGGCAACTTCCCCGATGGCGAGACCAGCGTCAAACTGGAGGAAGACGTGCGCGGCAAAGACGTGTTCCTCGTCCAGCCGACGTGCCCGCCGGTGAACGTGAACCTGATCGAGTTGCTGATCGTGATCGACGCGATGCGGCGGTCGTCGGCGATGCGCGTGACGGCCGTGATCCCCTATTTCGGCTACGCACGCAAGGACCGCAAGGACGAAGGCCGCGTGCCCATCACCGCCAAGCTCGTGGCGAACCTGATCACCACGGCCGGGGCCGACCGCGTGCTTGCGGTGGACCTCCACGCCGCCCAGATCCAGGGATTCTTTGACATCCCGGTGGACCACATGTACGCGGCGCCCGTCATCCTGCGCTACTACCGCTCGAAGCAGATTCCCGACCTCACGGTGGTGGCGCCCGACGTGGGCGGGATCAAGATCGCCCGAGCCTACGCCAAGGCGCTCGATGCCGGGCTGGCGGTGGTCGACAAGCGCCGCCTCTCGCCCGACTCCGTCGCCGTCGGCTACGTCATGGGCGACGTGAAGAACCGCAACGTCCTGATGGTCGACGACCTGATCTCGACCGGGACGACACTGTGCGAAGCGGCCATGTTGCTGAAGCAGAACGGCGCCAAGGACATCTACGTGGCGGCGACGCACCCCGTGTTCTGCGAGGCAGCCGTTCAGAAGCTCGACTCCGCCCCGTTCACCGAAGTGACGGTGAGCGACAGCATTCCGCTGCCCGAGCGCGCTCCGGCCAGCGTCAAGGTGGTCAGCATCGCCCCCATGCTGGCCGAAGCCATCAGGCGCATTCACACGAACGAGTCGGTGAGCTCGCTATTCAACCTCTGAACACGAATTAGGCATGCGATCCTGTCAGATCGCATAACGGAGAGACATATATGGCACAGACGACGATACCGACGCTGGCGGCGAATGTTCGAACCGATATGGGCTCGCGGGCCGTCCGCAGGCTGCGGCTGAAACGCCTGATCCCGGCTGAGCTGTACGGCCACAGTGAGCCGAACATGCATCTCGCCGTGCAGGTTGACGACGTTGCCCGGCTGCTGCAGCACGGCGTGCAGCTCGTGGCCCTCACCATCGACGGCAAGACCGAGCGAGCACTGGTGAAGGAAGCACAGCACGATTACGCCGGTGACTACCTGATTCACGTGGACTTCGCCCGTGTGGCACTGGATGAAAAGGTGGAGGTGGAAGTGGCCATCGACTTCCGCGGCACCCCCGCCGGCCTCGCCCATGGCGGCGTTGTGGAATACCACCTCAACGAGCTCCAAGTCGAATGCCTGCCCATGGCCATCCCGGAAAGCATCCGGGGGGACGTCGACCGGATCGAGGTGAACGAATTCCTCCACGTGCGCGACATCGTTGCCCCCGAGGGCGTGAAGATACTGAACGATCCGGAAGAGATCGTTGTGGCGGTGCACGCGCCGAAAGTGGCTCCCGAAGCGGCTCCCGTGACCGAGGAGATCAAGGAGCCTGAAGTGATCGGCGAGAAGAAGCGTGAAGAAGAGGAAGAAGAGGCGTGACGGCCTGCGCGCCGAACTGACCGATGAAGATCGTCGTGGGTATCGGCAATCCCGGAAGGCAGTACGCCGGCACGCGGCACAACGTTGGCTACCGCGTGATCGAGAACCTTGCGGTGAAACTGAATGCCGGCGCCGGGCGCGAGCGGTTCGATTCGCTCGTGCAAGACGCACTGGTGGGCGGCGAGAAGCTGCTCCTGATGCGGCCGCTCACCTACGTGAACCTGTCGGGCACAGCGGTGCGGCGCGCGGCAGACTGGTTCGGCTGCACGCCGGAAGACGTGCTGGTGGCGGCCGACGACATGAACCTCCCGGTCGCCCGGATTCGCGTGCGGCCTCGGGGATCGAGCGGCGGCCACAACGGCCTCCAATCGATCATCGACCACCTCGGCACGATCGAGTTTCCCCGCATCCGCATCGGGATCGGAAGCCCATGCCCGTACATGGAAGGGGTTGACTTCGTGCTGTCGAGATTCACCAAAGAGGAGGAGGAATTGATCGCCGAAAGCTGCGAGCTGGCCGCCGACGCCGTGCTCGTGTGGGTGCGGGAGGGCATCGGAGAATGCATGAACCGGTTCAACCGGAAGCCCGGGAAACCCGAGAAGCCGGAGAAACCGGAGAAACCCGAGAGTTGATGGGTTCAGCAGTCGGCGAGTTGACTTTGTCCTTGTTCTTTGTTCCTTGTTCTTTGATCTTCTGCTCCTGTTTCTTTTTTTAAGAGCGAGGGAGAAGAAGGAACAACGAACAGGGAACAACGAACAGGGAACAACGAACAGGAAACAAGGAAGAGGGAATAGAGAGACTACCGCGTTTGCTGGCCGGACGCCACCGGGACCGGCAGAGCGTTTCATATATAATAGTGCAACGATTCGCTGCACCGGGCGGCCAGGCCGCTCGGTCGGCACATCCGGCCGGAAACGGCCGCTACCAGTTTTCAGGAG
>DATKYA010000282.1:0-2161 GCA_035528775.1 Planctomycetota bacterium
GCGCTGTGCAAGGAGCAGTTTGCCCTGCCCGAGCTTGCGGCGGAAGCGGAGCCGGCCGCGCGGAATCTCGCAGCCGTCATGCCGGCCGTTTCGCTGGAAACGCTTGCCGCCCGGAATGGATGATGGGATGATGGGATGATAGGATGATGAGATGATGGGAAGGAGGCTTCCTGGCCTGTCTTCCTTCTCATCATCCCTTCATCTTTTCATCTCATCATCTCGTTTCAACGACTAACCCAGGAGCACGCCTGTGGGCGTCTTCATTCGACTTGCCAGGGCGTATCTGAAGCCCTATTGGACGCGGATCGCCTTGTCCATCTGCCTGACGTGTGCATCGTCGTTGGCACCCTTCCTGTTCAGCTTCATGGGCAAGACGATCGTCGACGACATCCTGCAGATCGCGATTACCCCGCCCAAGCCGCCGGACATCGATCCGGCCGACCCGGTGTCGCCGTATGCCCATCACTCATATGCGAACGCCGAGCCCGAGCGGCGCGGCCTGGATGACGTTTTCATCGCGAGGACGGACAAGACCACTGCACGCAAGCTGAAGCTGCTCGGAATCTTCTTCCTCGCGTACATAGCGGTACACTTCACCCTTGCCCTGCTGCGGTGGATCTCGTGGTACAACACTTCGATCATCGGGCAGAGGATCGTCTTTCGGTTGCGCACGGACCTGCACGACAAGCTCCAGGCCCTGCAAATGACCTATTTCGACCAGATTCAGACCGGGAAGATCATGGCCCGTGTGATCGACGACGTTGACGTGATCCGCACGAACGTGACGAACACGGTGATCATGTTCGCCACGAACCTCACGATGCTGGCAGTGGGCTGCCTGATCCTGTTTTCGATCAACTGGCGGATGGCACTGGTGGCAACGTGCTGCCTGCCGCTGTACGCGTTGAGCTACCAGTTTTTCGTGCGGCGGGTGCGCGAGACGACCCGGAAGATTCGCGAGATCAACTCGCGCACCTACGGCTACCTGCAGCAGAAGATCAGCGGCATCCGCGTGGTCAAGTCGTTCACGCAGGAGAAGATGGAGTTGCTTCGGTATCGCCGTCTGGCGCGGGAGTTCTTCCAGACGGTGATGCGGCGCGACGTGCTGCAAATCCTGCTGGGCGGGATCGCCACGATCATCTCGGGGGTGGGCACTGCCCTCGTGCTCTGGTACGGCGCAACGCTGGTACGCGGCGGGACGCTCACGCTCGGCGAGATGCTGTTCTTCTACGCCACCGTCGGATGCCTGTTCTCGCCGGTCATCCAGATTTCCGATACCAACGTGGTGCTGCAGTGGCTGGTGGTGGTCATTCAGCGCGTGTTCGACGTGCTCGACGAGGAGGTGACAATCAAGGACCAGCCGGGGGCGGTGAAGCTGGAAGCGATGCAGGGGCGGATCGAGTTTCGCGGGGTGAGCCTGAAGTACAAGGCGCCCGACCCCAGGCTGCAGCCGCAGGGTTCGCCCGATCGCGGTCATGATCACCACGGCCATCATCATCACCACGAACCGCAGGAAGAGCAGCCCGAGCCGCAACCGCCGAAGGAGTTCGACTTCGCACTCAGGGACATCAACCTGACGATCGAGCCTGGCCAGATGGTGTGCATTACCGGGGCCAGCGGCTCCGGCAAGACGAGCCTCGTGCTGATGCTCCTGCGGCTGTACGAGCCGACCGAAGGGCAGGTGCTCGTCGATGGACGCGACATCCTGTCGGTCAAGCTCACCAGCTTGCGCCGGCACGTCAGCCTCGTGCCGCAGGAGTCGGCAATCTTCTCGGGCACCATCGCCGACAACATCCGGTACGGGGAGCCCTACGGCCCGCTCGACAGCGTGATCGCAGCCGCGAAGGCCGCGGAGATACATTCGTTTATCGACGACCTGCCCGCGAAGTACGACACGAAGGTGGGCGAGCAGGGCGTGAGCCTCTCCGGCGGACAGAAGCAGCGCGTTTCCATCGCCCGCGCACTGCTCACCGACCCCAGCGTGCTGATCCTCGACGACTGCACCTCCGCGCTCGACGCCGAGACCGAGGCACGCATCCAGCAGACGCTCCAGCGCGTGCTGCACCGCCGGACGTCGATCGTCATCACCCATCGCGCCTCGATGGCGATGAAGGCCGACAAGATCGTGGTGCTCGACAAAGGCCGGATCGTCGAGGAAGGC
>DATKYA010000283.1:0-2809 GCA_035528775.1 Planctomycetota bacterium
CACGAGGAATGGGGCTTCTCCACCAACGCCAATCCGCCGGCGGCCGAAGCCGTGTCGAATGCCTACGGCGCCCCGAGCGCATCGATCGTGCTCGGTCCGTACAACAGCGGCTGGTACAGCGGTCATTTCGTATTCGGCAGCATGCAGGGATTCTGGGACCTCGGCAGCGCCGGCACCGTCACCTGCCAGATCCCTAATCGACCGCTGCCGTCGGGATACACGGTGGTCTGGGTGCAGACGACATATTTCGTGGACATCTCCGCGGCACCGACGGTGACAGTGACCGGCGGCACTGCGCTGACCGGCATCCCTCAGCCGGTGATGGTGGCCGAGGCGATGAGTGGGGCCTGGTACACTGCCGTCAGCAAGTGGCGCATCGCTCCCTCGGTTCCCTCCGTCACCGTTACGATCACATCTAGCGCGGCGTGGGGCTCGCTTGTGGACAACGTCGAGATCGATACCGCAATGCCCATTCCCGGCGATGCCAACCTCGACTGCGTCGTGAACATCCTCGATCTGCTGTTCATCCGCAGCAAGCTCGGACAGGACCCTGCCAGCGGCGACAACTGGTCCGCCGACGCCAATGGCGACGGCCGCATCAACATCCTCGACCTCATTGTCACCCGAAGCAACCTGACCAAAAAGTGCCAGTAGCTCGAGCATCAGTTGGTCGGTTCGTCAGTTGGTCAGTTGTGCGGTTGAGCGGCTGATGAGTTGGCCCGTTGATCAGGCTGTCAGCTGGATACGGTTGGGATCCCGAAGTACGTAAACTGCACAACCGGCAAACTGCGCAACCGGCAAACTGAACAACTGAACAACCGACAGCCCCATGACCAGCCGCGAACGATTCCTCGCCGCCCTGAACCATCAGCAGCCCGACCGCCCGCCATTGGATATCGGCGCCACCACGCTGACGTCGATGTCGCCCCGCTGCCAGGCGTCGCTGCGCGAATTCCTCGGCTTCATCGGCGAACCGCTGCCGACCAACAGCGGCGTCGACGAGCGAATCCTCCAATGGGCGGGCACCGACTTCCGCGGCGTCGGCGGAATCGTCGAGCTCCCCGGCACGCTCGGCCGCCGCATTTCCGAAACCGCTTCCGTCAACTGCTGGGGCATCCGCCACGAACTCGTCGGCGGCCAATGGCAGATCACCGGCTGCCCGCTGGCCGGAGCAACCGTTGACGACCTGAACGCATTCCCGTGGCCGGAGCCGCGCATCGACGACGCGCTCCTCGCCAAGTGGCAGCAGCAGGCGAAGGCCCTCCGCGACGACGGTCGCTACGTCGTCATCGGCGAGCACCCGGTGTTCGGCATCCTTGAGCTTGGCTGCTGGATGTGCGGCTACGACGACTTCCTCATGCGCCTCGCGGGCGACACCGATTTCGTCCGCGCGTTTTTCGACAGGATTCTGCGCATCCAGCTCGCGGTGATCAGCCAGTACTACTCCGCCATCGGCCCCTACATCGACCAGACGACGAGCGGCGACGATTTCGGCATGCAAACCGGCCCGCTCATCTCGCCCGAGTCGTTCCGCACGCTCGTGGCCCCAAGCTTTCGCGAACGCATCGCCCGCACCAGGCAGCTCGCCAACTGCCCCTACTGGCACCATTCATGCGGCTCCATCTTCGCCCTGCTCGACGACATCATCGCGTGTGGCGTCGACATCATTAACCCGCTCCAGACCTCCGCCTGCGATATGGAGCCTGCACGGCTGAAGGCAGCTTTCGGTGACCGGCTCGTCTTCTGGGGCGGAGTGGACGTGCAGGAATTTCTCCCCACGGCCACGCCCGATGAAGTCCGCCGCGAGATACGCACGCTGATCGACGTGCTTGGCCGCAGCGGCGGCTACGTCATGGCTCCCGCCCACAACATGCAGGACGACGTACCGCCGGAGAATATCGCGGCGTGGGTGGAGGAGTTCAGTTGACCAGTTGGAAAGGTAATCGCTTGGCCAGTTGAACAGTCGGTCGGTGCTCAATTGTCGCAAGGTTCACCCCGACGGTGGGGTGATCCTGTCCATTCCACCCATGTAGGGCCGGAGGACGGCTGGGATTTCGACCGAGCCGTCGGCTTGCTGGTAGGTCTCGAGCAGGGTGGCGACGAGCCGGGCGAGGGCGGTGCCCGAGCCGTTGAGCGTGTGGACAAATCGCGGCTTGCCGCCCTTCTCCCGGAAGCGGATGTTGGCCCGCCGGGCCTGGAAGTCTTCGAAGTTGCTGCACGAAGATACTTCGAGGTACTTGGCGATGCCCGGCGCCCATATCTCGATGTCGTAGCATTTCGCCGCTGCGAAGCTGAGGTCGCCCGTGCACAGCTTCATCACGCGATATTCCAGCCCCAACGCCAGCAGCACGGCCTCGGCGTTCTCGAGCAGCGACTCGAGCTCGTCGTAGGACCTCTCCGGCCGCACGAACTTGACCATCTCCACCTTGTCGAACTGGTGCACGCGCAGCAGCCCGCGGGTGTCCTTGCCGTAGGAGCCGGCCTCGCGGCGGAAGCACGGCGTGTAGGCCGTGTAGTAGATGGGCAAGCGCTCGGCGTCGAGAACGTCGTCGCGGTGGATGTTGGTTACCGGCACCTCGGCGGTCGGGATGAGGAAGAGGTCGTCGGTCTGGCACAGGTACATGTCTTCCTCGAGCTTCGGAAGCTGGCCGGTGCCGGTCATGGACGTGCGGTTGACCATCAGCGGCGGAATGACCTCGGTGTATCCGTGGCTGGTGGTGTGGAGGTCGAGCATCCAGGAATAGAGGGCGCGCTCGAGCCTGGCCCCGGCGCCCGTGTAGACGACGAATCCGGTGCCGGTGATCCTGGT
>DATKYA010000284.1:0-2757 GCA_035528775.1 Planctomycetota bacterium
CGGATCACGCGGTCCGACTCGAACTCGCGGTCGTAGTGCCGCTCGATGCTCCGCAGCAGCATGCCGCGAAGGGTCCATTCGTAGCGGATGAAGATGAAGCCGGTGAGGAATCCGCCGATGTGGGCGAAGTATGCGATCGAGCTGGCTTCGGGATTGCCGATGATGGCGGAGAGCACTTCGATGCCGGCGAGGAGGAACATGCAATGTTTCGCCTTCATGGGAAAGACCATGAACACGTAGATGACTCGCTTGGGGAAGAGGCTGGCGTATGCTGCGAGCACGCCCAGCACGGCCCCCGACGCGCCGATGGTCGGCTGCGCTGGCGTGAACACGGCAAACGCCGCCGCACATTGCAGCACCCCCGCAACGATGCCGCAAGTGAAATAGAGCAGGGCGAACCGCCTGCCCCCCATCGCTCGCTCCACTTCCGGGGCGAACATTGCAAAGATGAACATGTTGAACAGGATGTGGAGCGGATTGTCCAGCGAGTGCAGGAAGAGGTAGGTCACGAGCTGCCAGAGCCGCAGCTTCGAGCTGAAAACGTCGCCGGGAATCAGCTCGAGCGATGGCAGCACGCGGCCCTCGTACAGGCTCTTCGCGGCGTAGCTGAGCGTGAGCTGCACGAGGAAGGCGCCAAGCGTTACGAAGAGGATCCCCCTGCACACGTGCGGCATTTCGCGAAGGAACTTGCGCACGGAGAACGATGCGCCAACGCTTTCTGATCCGTCCCAGGTTTCTTTCATTGCTCAGTCTGATAGCGATGAATCAGAAGATGTTTTACAGGGATGAATGGGATGGACGGGATGGGAAGGCTGCAGGCGCCAGGATCTGATCCTGCCGCGTCGCCACGCAATCCGAAGCCTTCGGCCCTCTTCTTCATCCCATTTATCCCATTCATCTCTGTTCATTCGTTCCGGGAAACAGCATAGATGTCATGAATGCCTGCTGGAAGTCGGGCCGGCCGGCGAGCTCGACGTATCGCACGTTGGTCGAGATTCGTTCGGCTTCGGCCCGGCAGTTTTTTGATGCCAGCAGCATCCGTGCACCGGCCCCGGCGGCATTGCCCACGAACTTGATCTTCTCCGAATCGATGTCGGGCAGCAGCCCGATTCCTTTCGCCATGTGCTTGCGGATGAAATTGCCGAAAGCGCCGGCGAGGTACACTTCGTCGATATCCTGTGCGGTCAGCCCGAGTTCGCTGAGGAGGATTTCCATTCCGGCGCGCATGGCGCCCTTGGCGAGTTGCACTTCGCGCACGTCCCGCTGCGTGAGCAGGATAGGCTGCCCGTTGTGGGATTTTTCGCCATCTACGAGAACAAATTCATTGGAATCCTCGTTGCTGACGATCCGCCGCCTGAGGAAATCGGGCAGCGGGGCCTCGCCGGGGTCGATGATCCGGCCGGTGTAGTCGACCACGCCGGTGCGGACCATCTCGGCGACGGAATCGATGAGGCCGGTGCCGCAGATTCCGCGGGGCGGGGCGTTGCCGATGGTGCTCACGTCGATCGCATCGTTGAACACCACCTTGTCGATCGCTCCGTGCGCGGCTCGCATGCCCTGCTTGATGCGTGCTCCCTCGAATGCGGGGCCGGCGGCCGTGGAGCAGCTTATCACCTGGCCGTTGGCGGCGAGCACGAGTTCTCCGTTCGTGCCGATGTCGATCGCCAGCCGCACGCGCTGCGGGTCGCCGTGCATCAGATCGGTTGCCAGGATCATGCCCACGGTATCGCCGCCGACGAAGCCGGCGATGTTCGGCGAGATGTAGACGTTGCCCCGGGGATTGATGTGCACGCCGAGGTCGTGCGCGTTCACGTTCATCGCGTCGCGCACCACTGCTGCGAACGGCGCCTCGGCCAGCTTGCCGCAGTTCACACCGGCCAGGATGTGGCTCATCGTGGTGTTGCCGACGGCCGTCAGCTCGTAGATGTGATCGCGCGGCACGCCGGTCTTCTTGCACAGCTCGGCGATGATCTCGTTGAGGCAGCCGACGATTCGGTCCTGCAGGTCCTTCAGGCCGCCGGGGTCCTCGCGGATGAATGTGAGCCGGCTGATCACGTCGTCGCCGCGTGCCACTTGCGGGTTGATTCGCGACGCCGCCAGCACCTGCTTGCCCGTGTTCAGATCGACCAGCAGGCCGACGACCGTCGTGGTGCCGATGTCCGCCGCTACGCCGTAGCAGGCGGATGCGGTATCGCCGGCCTCGAAGCCCGCGATCTCGTCGCCGTGCAGCACTACGGTGAAGGCGTTGGCGTGCTCGTGGAGCATCGCGGGCAGTGTGCGGACAGTCTGCAGGCGGATGCCGATGCCGCCGATGCCGTCGGACCGCCCCAGGCCGGCGGCCACGGCTCGTTTCAAGCGGTCGAGGTCGCTGGTCTGGTCTTCGAGCGTGGCGTGGGGGATGGTCACGTGAAGCTTGCGGAATGCCGCGTTCGCCGAGAAGCTTGCAGCGATGCCATCGGTGAGGATCGTCTGGCCGAAGAACCGTGCTTCATCGGGCACGCTGACGACGACCGCGCCGCTGATGCGATTCTGGCAGGCAAGCCGCATGCCGGCCTGCAACTGTGCCTTGCTGAAGATCTTGAGATCGGCGGCGGTCGGCTCGCCCGCACCCGAGATCACCTGCATCCTGCACTTGCCGCAGTGGCCCTTGCCGCCGCAGGGTGTCTCGAAAATGATATCAGCCTTCGCCGCGGCCCCGAGAATCGACGTCCCCGAAGGAACCTCGACCCGCCGGCCCTCCGGCTCGAAAATGACTTT
>DATKYA010000285.1:0-2748 GCA_035528775.1 Planctomycetota bacterium
GGTGGTTTCCAGCGTCCTGACTTCGATGGGAATGTTCATGCTGCCGCCGGTGATGATCTCCGTGCCGTTCAAGATTTTGTTGTTCGTCCTCGTCGACGGTTGGAACCTCGTGATCAAGTCACTCGCGACCGGATTCCTCGGTTCCTAGCGATGATGGGGGATCCTTTCGACACGAAGACACAAAGATACACGAAGCAGAAGTATGAGTTTGTTCGACACGAAGGCACGAAGGCACAAAGGCACACGAAGCTGAATTATGAATGAGTTGATTCGATGCGAAACTCACGATGAAGCAGGAATGATCAGGATGATCCTCCGGTACTCTTCTTGCTCTTCTTCGTGCTCCTTCGTGCCTTCGTGTCTTCGTGTCGAAAACACACTTCAATCTTCCCAATAGCCTATGGACACGCAAACAGTCATAACGCTCGGCAAGGACGCAATCACCGTCGTCCTCACGCTGTCGGCTCCGCTGATGGCGGTGGGGCTGCTGGTGGGTCTGGTGATCGGCATCTTCCAGACGGTCACCAGCGTGCAGGAATCGACCCTCGCCTACATCCCGAAGATGGTGGCGGTGTTCCTGGCGTTTCTCGTGTGCATGCCTTGGATGATCCAGGTGATCGTGACCTACACGGCGGCCCTCTTCGGCAATCTTCAGAATTTTGCGCGATGAACGAACTGCTGGCACTCACAAACAAGTTCATGTTCGTGCTGATCCGCGCGGCGGGCGTGGTGATGGCGGCGCCGATCATCGGCACGACGATGGCGCCGGTGCGGATCAAGGCCGCCCTCGTGCTGCTGCTCGCCCTCGTGCTCACGCCCGTGGTGCCCGGCACCTCCCCCGAAACGGCCGGCGTGCTCGCGTTCGGCATCTATGCCGTCAGGGAGCTGCTGATCGGCCTCGCGCTGGGCATCGTGGCCGCGATGACCTTCGGCGCCTTCCAGCTCGCCGGCGAGTTGATCGGCACCCAGATGGGCCTCTCCATGGGCGAGCTGGCCGACCCCCTCCTCAATCAGAGCTCGTCGGCCATCAGTCAGTTCCTGAACATCATGGCGATGCTCACGCTGCTGGCGCTCAACGGCCACCACTGGTTCCTGCAGGCGCTGGGTGCGAGCTTCCAGAGCGTCCCGCTCGGCGGCGCCGAGCTGTCGCCGTCGCTCGTCAGCGGGATCGTCGCGAAGTTCATCGACTTGTTCGTGGCCGGGCTGAAGATGGCCGCACCGGCGATCGGCGTGCTGGTCCTCGTCACCATCGCCATCGGCATGCTCGCACGCGCCGCACCGCTGCTCAACATCATGATGATGAGCTTCTCGCTGCGCATCGCGGCGGGGCTTGTGCTGCTGGGATTCCTTCTGCCGTACATGTACAAGCTCGGCAGGTACCTCCTCGAAGGAATGCAAAGCGATCTCGGACTGCTGATCAAGGCGATGTAAATGCCGGATACCGACCGCGAACAACGCACCGAAGAGGCGACGCCCCGCAGGCGCGAGGAATTGCGCAAGCAGGGACAGGTCGCCCGGAGCACCGAGCTGAACAGCGCCCTGATCCTGTTCCTCGGCGCGGTCGTGCTCTACTTCGCCGGGCCGGAAGTATCCGCCGGGCTGCGCACGATGATGACGCAATGCCTGGGCGACTACATCAGCCGGCCGCTCACGCCCGCCGCGTGCTCGACGATGATCGTGCACGTCGGCTCGAGCGCGCTCGGAGCGTTCGGCCCGCTGATGGGCGGGCTGTTCGTCGCCGCCGCCGTCGCATCCTATTCGCAGGTAGGCTTCATGGTCACCAGCGAAAGCCTCTCGCCGAAACTCGAGCGGCTCGATCCGTTCAAGGGCTTCGGGCGGCTCGTCTCCGCCAAGTCCATCGCCAAGCTGCTGGCCACGCTGCTCAAGGTGTCAATCGTCGGTGTCGTGGCCTACCTGTATCTGCGGCACCGGATGCAGGACTGTCCGCCGCTGCTCGACTGCTCGATCGCCGCGATCTACGGGCTGTTCTGCCGGTGGACCTTCGAGCTGATCTTCATCATCGCCCTGGCCTTCCTGCTGATCGCCATCGCCGACTATGGCTTCCAGCGGTGGGATTTCGAGCGCGACATCCGCATGACCAAGCAGGAGCTTCGCGAGGAGCTCAAGCGGTCGGAAGGCGACCCGCTGGTGAAGGGCCGCGTGCGGCAGATCCAGCGCGAGATAGCCAACCGCCGCATGATGCACGAAGTGCCCAAGGCCGACGTCGTCATCAAGAACCCCACGCACTACGCCGTGGCCCTGCGCTATGAGGCCCGCAGGAACAAGGCGCCGGTAGTCGTGGCCAAGGGCATGAACCTCATCGCACAGAAGATCCTCGAGATCGCACGCGAGCACGGCGTGCCCGAGGTCGAAAACAAGCCCCTCGCCCAGATCATCTACAAGACCGTCGAGATCGGCAGCGAGATTCCCCCCGCCCTCTACCGCGCCGTCGCCGAAGTGCTCGCATACGTGTACCGCCTGCGCGCAAGGAGGACCGTGAGTTGACCAGTTGGATGTTCAATGTTCAATGTTCGATGTTCGTTCTGGTCCTGTTTACCCAAAGCCCAAAGCCTATAGCCCATAGCCCAAGGGCTTCTTAACGTATGGCAACCACCGACCAACGCGCCTTCTGGCTCCGAATGGTGAAGCACAGCGACGTCGCCCTCGCAGGCGCCGTGGTGATGGTGCTCGTGGTGCTGATCATCCCGATGCCGCCGCCGCTGCTGGACGTCTTGCTGACGATCAACA
>DATKYA010000286.1:0-3458 GCA_035528775.1 Planctomycetota bacterium
GGCCGCGAGCGGTCGAGGTCGGTGAAGAGGTTCGTCTTGTAGAAGTCCTCGACAAAGCTGTCGTCGAGCGGCCCGATGAAAGTCAGGCTTTCCATCGTCTTGATGAATTCGTTCCACTCGCCGTCGAGGCCCAGCTCGCGCTTGGCGGCCGTCGGATTCCACTCGTGCATGTGGATGGTTCGCAGGGCCTTGTTGGCGAGGCTCAATTGCAAGGTATTCATGCAGACCACTCGTACGCTCGTCTGCTGGACCGTCGTCGGCATCGAGAGGTCGTAGCTGGTGGCGAGGAGCAGGTAGCGGGCAACCACGTCGTTGGCGCCGATCACCGCGGCCTTGGGCGCGCGGGCGAGTGCCCAGACCTTCTTGCCGCCCTGGAGTGCGCCGGCGGTCTCCATCTGGAAGCCGCCGATCTCGGTTACGAGGTCGCGGAAGAACTCAAGTACCTCGGCGGGCTGCACCGCCTTGTAGTGGCGGCTTACGATGGAAAGCGGCTGGTTGGTGTCGCTGCGGTAGAGCATCAGGCGGTCGGGCACCTGGTAGCGAATGCTCTTGGCGAGGCCGGGGATGTTGTATTCGAGTTCGGCGGTGCGTGCTTCCCATTCGAGCTGCGCGGCTTCGCGCCATTCTTCGATGCTGGCCGTCTCGGGGAGTTGGAAGCCAAGGCCGTGCCAGGGAGTCTCGCCGGTGTAAGCTACTGCCGCCTTGCCTGTGCTGAAGTCAATCTCGTGTGCCATCGTTCTGTTTCCTTTCCTTGCCCGCCGGGCTCCCCGGCCGGCGGGCGTTTGTGGCGCCGGGGCGCCAATGCCATGTCATTCGATACCGTACTGCCTTGCCGTTTGAATCGCCGAATCCCAGCCGCCGACCAACTCGGCGAGCATATCGGCGAACCACTTCAGTTGGTCGTTGATGACCGGGTCGTCGGTGCGTTCGATGTCCTTCAGCTTCGCCGCAAGGATCGATACCGTCTCCGGACCTATGTTGTCCTGGATCGCCTCGGCGAGGTCGACCTGGTCGTTGCAGGGCTTGCTGGCGAGGGCTTCCCGCGCCTTGGCGAGTGCCTGTTCGATCTTGTCCAGTTCGTTTGCTATCGAGTTAATGCGATGCTCCTTTCTGTGGGGCCGGTTCTGCAACCGGCCCCGTGCCGTGGTTCCTATTCTTTGCTCGTTTCAATGAACTGCATGAGCAGGCAGATGAGCCGGCCCGCGTGGTCTTCGTTGCCATCCAGTTTTTTGGCAAGCTTCAACGTCGCGGCCACTCGCTGGCTTACGTGCTCTTCATCGCTGCCGGTGCTGATCGCCATCGTTTCCGTCTTGCCGTTTGGCAGGTGGATACTCGCGAGCACCGTGCCCGCGTTGGGCCTGGTCAACTCTCCTATTGCCCTTGGAAGCCCGGTGCTCTTCATCGTGGCGCCTGCGATCTCGATCTTGGTCATCTTCATCGTTTCGGTCTCCTTGTATGGTTGCCTATGTTGTTGCCGCCCAATCACTTACGTCATCCACATTACGCCATGGTTTTTGCCGGAAGTCAAGCGGTTTATCTGGAAATATTTCAGTTTTTTTTCGGAGGCGCAGCCTTGAGCAAATCATCATCGAAACCACTGAAGATCACCGCCCTGACGGTCGCTGAAATGGCCCGTGTGCTGGCTTCGGCATCCGGCAGGCAGATCACTGAAGACGAGGTTCGAAGCATTGCCGAAGGGGGCGGACTCATCCACGCCGACGGCACCATCAATCTACTCGAATACACTGCGTTCCTGGTAGGAGAGCTCGGCCATGGAAGCGATTAACCCGCGCAGACTGAAACCGGCGGTGCTTGCCAGGCTGCTGAACTCGACCGGGTTCGGCGAGGTGATCAGCGAACGCCAACTCCGCCGCCACCGCAACCGCGCCGGCTACACCATCGGCGACTCGAAGAGCGTCGATCTCTTCCGTTACGCGGCGTGGCTGACACAGGAATACCTCAAGCCGAAGCTTGAACCCCTCACCTACGATGAGATCAAGAGACGCCAGGCGGAACGCAACGCGGAGCTGGTGCGAACGGCGCAGGACATCGGCGAGATCCCCGGTGTGGCTGATCGGGAGCGCAAAGCCCAGGCCGAGTCGTCATTCCGGTTCTTCTGCGAGACATACTTCCGCAACGTGTTTTACTTCGCGTGGTCGCCCGACCATCTGCGCGTAATCGAGAAGATAGAGCGTGCCGTGCGCAGCGGCGGGTTGTTCGCGATGGCGATGCCCCGCGGAAGCGGGAAAACGGTTTTGTGCCAGGCGGCCGTCGTCTGGTCTGCACTCATCGGCTCGGCGCCCTTTGTGTGCCTTATCGCAGCGAGTGCAGAGCGCGCCCGCGACCTGCTTGAGAACATCAAAGTCTGGCTTGAGACCAACGAACTGCTGCACGACGACTTTCCGGAGGTGTGCTACCCGATCAAGTGTCTGGAGCGCATTACGAATCGACAGAAAGGGCAGAAGTACAAAGGCGAGCCGACCTACATCGACTGGGCAGCAGACAAGGTTGTTATGCCGACAATCGCCGGAAGCAAGGCTTCGGGCGTCGTGATCACATCGAGCGGCATGAAGGGATCGGATATCCGAGGCCAGAACCACGCTCGCCCGGATGGGCAGGTCGTGCGGCCGCAACTGGTGATGGTCGAGGACCCGCAGACGACCGAATCAGCATGGTCACCATCGCAGAGCTATCGCCGCGAGGCGATCCTCGCCGGTGATGTGCTGGGCATGGCCGGCCCTGGGCGCAAGATCGCGGGGCTGATGGCGTGCACGGTCATCAGGCCGGGCGACATGGCGGACAACATCCTCGACCGCGACAAGCACCCGGAATGGCAGGGCGAGCGCACCAAGTTGGTGTACTCGTTCCCAAGCGACGAGAAGCTCTGGGCGCGGTATGGCCAGTTGCGGGCTGATTCGCTTCGCAACGATGGCGACGGTTCGGAGGCGACGGAATTCTACCGCGAGCACCGCAAGGACATGGATGCCGGAGCGCGCATCGCATGGCCGGAGCGTTTCAACGAGGACGAGATCAGCGCCATCCAGCACGCGATGAACCTTCGGCTGCGCGACGAGTCCGCCTTCTTCGCGGAATACCAGAACGAACCGATCGTCGAGGAGATCGGCGACGAGATGTTGAGCGCCGAGGATATCGCGTCGAAGCTCAACGGCTACGAACGCGGGATCATCCCCGTCAACTGCAACCACCTCACGATGTTCGTTGACGTGCAGCAGCGGGTGCTCTTCTGGATGCTCTGCGCGTGGGAAGAGGAATTCACGGGCTACATCATCGACTATGGCACCTGGCCAGACCAGCGGCGGGAGTACTTCACGCTGCGCGACGTTACCGCTACGCTTGGCCGTGCCACGCCCGGTGCCGGGATGGAGGGGCAGATATACGCGGGGCTGGAGAAGCTGGCCTCGGAGAAACTTCCCGTTCCCTATCGGCGCGAGGATGGC
>DATKYA010000287.1:0-4523 GCA_035528775.1 Planctomycetota bacterium
CAACAGGACAGCACACAAGGCTACTGATCGCCGATTCGGTCACTTCAAGATGACATGCGACTGGTTCAGAGTACGCTCGGCTTAGCTCGCGGGAATGGCCATCTCAGACACCATTTGCCGAGCGTGAAAAATCCAGGCTAGGAACTATAGCGGAAATGATGATGGAAATCAAGGCCGAAGGCAGATTATCTAACAGGGATGAATGGGATGAATGGGATAAGAGGGAGGGGCGGGCGGCCAGGACGGGAGGGTGGGGAAAAAACCGAAAAAAAGTTGTTCGCTTTTTGGTTCGCGGGTTACTTATGTATATGGGGGCCACCTGCGAGCATGCTGCTCGACCCCGCCGGCCGCTGGCCCCGCAATTCTGCATTTTTAATTTCTAATTTTGAATTCTGATTTCTGACTTCCTCACGTTACGGCGGGAACAGGATGGCCTGCGGGTGCAGTGCTGCGGGCACCTGCGGTTGCGAGCAGTGCGAGGTAGGTGAGTTCGGCGGCACGCTGCTCGGCTTCCTTCTTGCTGCGGCCCCAGGCGGATTCGTAGCGCTGCCCTGCTATCAGCGTTACCACGAGGAACGCCTTGTCGTGGTCGGGTCCGCAATCCGAGACTACCCTGTAGGCGGGTGTGCTTGTGAATTCGCGCTGGGCGTACTGCTGGAGGAGTGACTTGTAATTGCCGCGGTCCTGGTTGGCGATGGCTTCGTCGAGCTCGTCGCTGAGCTTCTCGAGGATGAACTTCTGGGCGTGCTCGATGCCGCCGTCGAGGTAGATCGCTCCGATGATCGCTTCGAAGACGTTTGCCATCACGGAGATGGGAAGCTCGTCGCCTTCGAGCATCCCCTTGCCCACGGAGATGCAGGTGTCCAGCCCGAGAATCTTGCTGCGGTGGGCGAGCATCGCCCGGCTGACGACCCGCGACTTGATCTTGGTGAGCTCGCCCTCGGCGCGCTCCTTCAGCCGGGTGAAGAGGTGCTCAGAGACCACCATCCCCAGCACGGCGTCGCCCAGGAATTCCAGCCGTTCGTTGCTCAGCCGGCTATTGCCCTTGTTCGATGAATGAGTGAGTGCCTTCCACAGCCAGAAGTCGTTGCGGAAGGTGTATCCGATCCGCTGCTCGCATGCCTCCAATGTCTGCTTGTCCATAACGCTTCTCTCATGCCCTCAAGTCGAGATGAAGGGATGATGAGATGATGGGATGAAGGGATGAGGTGATGAAGAGATGAAGACAGCTTGTGTCGGTTTCGGTCAGTCCCATCATCTCTTCATCTCAACATCTCATCATCGCATCATTCCGTCATCTCTGCCTTCGCAGGCGCTTCACGTCTTCGGCGGTCTTGTATGCGAAGACGGCCAGGACGCCGAAGATGAATCCGCCGATGTGCGCCCAGTATGCCACGCCCGTGGCGAGTCCTCTCACGGAGAGGCTGCCCAGGAAGAGCTGCTGGATGAACCAGAATCCGATGGCGTACACCGATGGGACCGTGAAGGTGCCCATTATGAAGAAGAAAAAGTACCAGAACTTGATCCGGCGGCGGGGGAACCAGACGAGGTAGGCTCCCATGACGCCGGCGATTGCTCCCGAAGCCCCGACCACCGGCACCTGGGCTTGCGGGCCATCGATCATCAGGATATGGCCCACGTTTGCCACGATGCCGGCGAGCAGGTAGAAGCCGAGGTAGGGAAGGTGCCCCATCTTGTCTTCAACGTTGTCGCCCGCGATCCAGAGGAAGAGCATGTTTCCCACAAGGTGAGCGATGCTGCCGTGCAGGAAGATCGGGGTCAGCAGTTTCCAGCCGCTGTGGAAGATCGCCCACCACGGGTCCTGCTGGAAATGAGCCGGAATCAGCCCGAAGGTCCAAATGGCTTCCTTGAATCGAGCGTCAGTGTAAACGGAGAAGAAGATGAGGACGTTAGCGGCCAACAACAGGTAGTTGACGATCGGAACTCGTCGTCGCGGATTGTAGTCTCCAACGGGCAGAACAAGGAGCATTCACAGTACCTGCCGTGGGCGGCCAACTTCCTTCTCCCCACACCTCTATCTTACCATTGATTTCGGCGGAAGTCAAGAATTAATGAAGTGGAAAAACGTTTCCGGTCAGGCGGAAGATCCCATCCGGGTCTGGCCTGATCCGTCACCGCTCGTCACCAGCGTGACCGCGGCCGACCAGTCCACCGGCAGCGAGCTGTTCACCAATTCGGCAACGGTGGACGTGACTATCGCGGCCGAGGGCAGGGGCGGCAAGGCCGTCGTTGCCTATCTCGTCACGGAGACCGCCGCCCAGCCTTCCGCCGATGATCCCGGCTGGGCGGCCGACGTTGCCCCGGGCAGACAACGTACATGGGAATGACGACGCGCAGGGGTACACATCGTGTGCCCCTGCGGCCATGCAGTGCAGTTCGGAAATCCCGGTTTCCATGCTTGACAGAAGCCGCTTTCCATCGTATACTTGTGCTTGTTCCAGAAGAAGATGATGCAGGCGTAGGGGCGAACCTCGTGTTCGCCCTCCCACGAATATCGGTGAACGCATGGACCGGACGACGATTTCCGGCGATCCAACGAGGGCGAACACGAGGTTCGCCCCCACACCGCTTGGCGGCCATGAACGCTGTTTTGCCGACCCTGTAGCATGCAGCCTGTGCCCTGTAGCCCGTAGCCTGCAGCTCGAAGCAACGATGATTGACAACAAGGAGGTTCGGATGTACGCCCGCGACGCGCTCATCCATTGCGTCATCGCCGCGGTCGTTGCACTGGCACCGGTCGTTGCCGGCGGGGCCGCATCCGCCAATCCATTCCTGTATGAGGTGTTCATATCCGGCAAGGCCGGCACCGACACCGATTCCGACGGCTTCCTCGATACATTCGCGTTCGACGTGCAAATCGACGCCAACGCCGGAAGCCAGGATTCCGTGGCCATTGCCGCGATCATCTGGTGCACCGCGACAGATCAGGCGTTCCTCATGGAGCCGTGGACGATCACCGGCAACGTTGCCGACCCGGTGACGCGGCATTTCACGGAGCGGGACTTCGTGGTGGGGGAACCGCTGGCGCTGCGATTTCGCGTGGAACTGTGGACCGCTGACTTCGGCGCGGTGCTGGACGTACGCGACGGCCTGTTCGGCGAGCCGGTGCTCGCCGATGGGCCCGGGTGCTCCGGGGCATGGATCGTCGCGGCGGGCGTGAGCGGCGTGGCTGCCCAGAATCCCGATTCCGACGGCTGCGCTGAGTCGTTCAGCTTCAACCTCAGCATCAACGCCGACACCGGCGCCGGCTGCACGAAAAACGTGACATCCGAGGTCGTTTGCCTTTCCACCGGGCAGGTCTGGCGGACGGAACCGTGGACGATATCGGGAGACGAGCGCGACGCATTCTCCATAGCGTTTACGCACGACGATTTCGCAGTGAGCACGTGTACCGACCTCCGCTTCCGCGTGCGCCTGTTCGATCCCGCCTTCACAACCCAATACGACGAAGCCTTCATCGATCGCACCGTGAAAGCGGATCGCCCGGTTTGCACGAACGCCATCATCAACGAGGCCACGATCGCGAACGTCTACAACACAAATGACTCCGACGGTGACGGGTACCTGGACAGGTTCGACGTCGATATCAGGGTCGACGCGGACGCACCGGGATGCTCGATGCCTCTGACGGCGACGGTGAAGTGTGTGACCACCGGGGCCGAGCTGACCTCGGCTCCATTCATCGTGGACGGCACCGGCCCGGCGGATGCGGTTGTCGTGTCGTTCAATTACGGCGAGCTGAACGTGACGGCGCCGAGCTCGCTGACTTTCACTGCGCAACTGTGGAATGCAGCCCACAGCGCGCCGATCACGGCGGCGGTCAGCGTGACGGGCAGCCCCGTGCAAGCCGTGTTCGGCACGCTCGCCTCCGCACTGACCATCTCCGGCAGGATCCAGTACGAAGACCGCGGCGGCGTGCTGCGGCCGGTCCGCTACGCCGTCGTGGAACTCTGTGAGCAGACGAGCGGTACCGTGGAGGTACGGAAGGCGCGCTCCACCGATGGCAGCGGCTTCTATTCCGGGACATTCCCCATCTACCGGCCCCTCAGTGTGCTGGTGCGGGTGAAGACGGCGTCGTGGGTGGCGGTGGGGCTTTCGAGCCCGGTCACCGTGAAGCCTCCAGGTGGAGCCGAGCCGTACGCGATCGGCGCCGTCCGTCCAAACTGCATCGGCAGCGAGCTGCACATTGATCTGGTAATCGGCAAGACGGACCCGAACGCGGCGGCCTTCCACGTGTTCGACTCGCTGATGGAGGGGTACATCAGGGCCTGCGAATGGCTTGGCACGCCCGGCTTTCCCGACATCCAAGTGAGTTGGCCGGACGCAACGTCATACTCGTTCATCGATGGTTTCACAATGCACGTCGACCAGCAGGACCGTTGGGACCGCGACGTGCTGATGGCGGTGTATGGCCGCTACGCGGGTCAACGGGTCGGGTTCGACGCCGCGGTGGCGGGCGATCATCTGTGGAGCGCCGACCTGCGAACGCAGCCGAAACCGCT
>DATKYA010000288.1:0-6252 GCA_035528775.1 Planctomycetota bacterium
AGGGAGTTGAACCCTTACCCCCTTGCGGGGACGGGATTTTGAGTCCCGCGCGTCTGCCAATTCCGCCACTCCGGCAGCGGATGGAACCATGTACTATTTAACCATCGGCCCGGCCAAAATGCAAGCAAAAATGCGGGGGCGGATGCGCCGGTGAATCGCCGGAGGGAACACGGGAGGCCACGTGCTGAAGAGATGATGGGATGAAGAGATGATGGGATGAAGGGAAAGAGGGAGGGAACATCGAACATTGAACGCTGAATGTTCAACTTCCAGCTTCCAGCTTCCAACTTCCAGCTTCCAGCTTCCAACTTCCAACTGTCAGAGTTGTCCACTGCGTCCACTTGGTCCACTTGGTCCACTTCGTCCACGGCACGGTGTATCCGCGTGATCGGGCCGCCGCTCGATCGGCAATTCCCCATTGACACATCGGCCTGATTCGGTAGAATTAGTGTGGAGAAGCGTCGGGGCCATTTCGTCTCAAAATTTCCCCCCGCGTTCAGGAGAGAAATGTCGAATCGTACGAAGATCAGTGAAATCGAATTCCCCGTGCTGGCACTGCGGGATACGGTAGTGTTTCCGCGGCTGGTGACGCCGCTACTGGTTGGCCGTGAGCAGAGCAAGGAATCGATCCGCCACAGCACGCACGACAACAGCCCGATCGTGCTGTTGGCGCAGCGCAATGCGTCGGAGGAGGAGCCGGCAACGAAGGACCTGTACCGGGTGGGCGTGGCCTGCAATTTGCTGCAAGTGGTGAACCTGCCCGACGGCTCGCTGAAGGTGCTGGTGGAGGCGCTCAGCCGGGTGAAGGTGAGGCGGTTCGTGTGGCGCGGCTCCTGCCGCAAGGCGCACGTGATCGAGCTGCCGGACGCCGGCCACGACGAGCCGGCCCACGCCAGGCGCTCGATTCACGAGGAAGCATCCGCCCGTACCGTTGTCGAGCGGTTCGAGCGCTACGCCCTGCTGAACCCGGTGGTGCCCAAGGGGGTGACGGCCGCCCTGCAGGACATGAAGGATTCCGGCCAGATCGCCGATACCGTGGCGGCCCACGTGACGGTGAGCATCAGCGTGAAGCAGCGGCTGCTGGAGATGCTCAGCCCGGGCCGCCGCCTCGAGGCAATCGCCGAGATCCTTCAGAAGGAGATCGACATCCTGGAATACCAGAAGTCGATCGACGCGAAGGTGCGCGACAGGATTCAGAAAACGCAGCGCGACTACTTCCTCCGGGAGCAGATCAGGGTACTGCGCGAGGAGCTCGACGGTGAGAGCGATCAGAGCATTGCCGCACTGGAGAAGCGGATCAAGGACGCGAAGATGCCGGCCTACGCCGAAACGGCGGCCACGCGCGAGCTTGACCGGCTGTCGCAGTCGCAGCTTCATTCGCCCCAGGCGGCGGTTTCCATCGACTACATCGAGACGCTGCTCGCGATGCCGTGGAATACGAAGACCGAGGATGATCTCGACGTGGCCAAGGCGAAGCTGGTGCTGGACCGCGATCACTACGGGCTGGACGAGGTGAAGGATCGCGTGCTGGATTACCTGGCGGTGCGCAAGCTGACGTCGGGCCAGAAGGGGCAGATCCTGTGCTTCATCGGCCCGCCGGGCGTGGGCAAGACGTCGATCGCGCGCTCGATCGCGGCGGCCATGGGGCGGAAGTTCTTCAAGAAATCACTGGGCGGCGTGCGCGACGAGGCCGAAATCCGCGGCCACCGCCGCACCTACGTGGCCGCTATGCCCGGCGGCATCATCAAGGGCATCTCCAAGGCCGGCAGCCGCAACCCCGTGTTCCTCCTCGATGAGATCGACAAGCTTTCCAGGGACTTCCACGGCGATCCGGGTGCGGCGTTGCTCGAAGTGCTCGATCCGGTCGACAACAAGTCGTTCACCGACCATTACCTGGAGATGGAGTTCGACCTGTCGGACGTGTTTTTCATCGCCACGGGCAACTGGCTGGAGAACATCCCGCCGGTGCTGCGGGACCGCATGGAGGTGATCCGCTTCTCGGGCTACACGCCCAACGAGAAGATCGAGATCGCCATCGGCCACCTGATTCCCGAACTGCTGAAGGAGCACGGGCTGAAGGAGGACGACCTTGTGATCAGCCGGCTGGCGATCAACCAGGTGATTCTGAGCTATACGCGAGAGGCGGGTGTTCGCGAGCTGAAGCGCCGGCTGGCGGGAGTCTGCCGCAAGGTGGCCCGCAAGTGTGCCCAGGGCGAGACGGGCAAGCTGGAGGTGCAGCCCGGCGACCTGCAGGCCTACCTGGGGCCGCCGCCCTACTTCGGCGACATGCTCGCGGAGCCGAGCACCGGTACAGCCACGGGCCTGGCGTGGACGGAGACCGGCGGGTCGGTGATGTCGATCGAAGTATCGTTCGTGCCCGGCAAGGGCAGGCTGAGCCTGACCGGCTCGCTGGGCAACGTGATGAAGGAATCCGCGAAGGCTGCGTTGACATTCGTGAAAAGCAACGCCGGTGACCTGAAGCTGGATTGCAGCAATATGGCGGACGTCCACATCCACGTGCCGGAGGGTGGGACGCCGAAGGACGGGCCGTCGGCCGGGCTGGCACTGATCGCGGCGCTGGTGTCGGCATACAAGGGCCGGACGATCGACCCGACGATCGCGTTCACGGGCGAGATCACGCTGCGTGGCCGCGTGCTGCCCGTCGGCGGCATCAAGGAGAAGCTGCTGGCGGCTCACCGCGAAGGCGTTCACAAGGTGATCATGCCCGACCGCAACCGCCCGGACCTCCAGAGGGTACCGAAGGAGATCCTGGACGCGCTGTCGATCGAGTTCGTGACGTCGGTGCAGCAGGCGATCGGGATGTGCGGATTGCGGGGGTAACGGGCCGGAAACCGTTGAAACGGTTGGGCCGGGAACAACGGTTTCAACCGTTTTCCCGTGGACCTAGGGCAAACCGTTGAAACGGTTTTCGCCGGAATTCGTCAGTCCGTGTGCGCCGGTCTGAACCCGCCTCCGTTTATATATGATGGACGGCAGGACTGTGCATGAAAGGACATCGGGGATGCGCAAGGTAGTGGTGGTGAACATCGCGGGACTGTCGTGGGCGATGGGCAGCGACCGGGCTGCGGTTCCCACGATCGCCGGGTTGCCCGGTACGGCCCCCCTGCGGCCGAGCTTCCCTGCCGTCACCTGCTCCGTGCAGGCCACCATCACCACCGGCGAGCACCCGGCGGCACACGGTATCGTGGCCAACGGCATGTTCGCCCGCGATTTCCTGCGGGTGAGCTTCTGGGAGCAGTCGGACCGCCTCGTGCAGGTCCGCAAGATCTGGGAAGTCGCCCGCGAGAAAGACCCCGATTTCACCTGCGCCATCCTGTTCTGGCAGAACAGCATCGGCGCGACAGCCGACGCGATCCTGACCCCCGCCCCGATCCACAAGCACGATGGCGGGATGATCCCGAGCTGCTATTCACGGCCGGCGGGGCTTTACGGCAAGTTGACCAGCCGCCTGGGCCCTTTCGACCTGATGAGCTATTGGGGTCCGATGGCGTCGATCAAGTCGAGCCAATGGATCGTCGCCGCTGCCCGGGAGGTGTTTCACCAGTTCAAGCCGACCCTGACATTTATCTACCTGCCGCACCTGGATTACCCGCTCCAGAAGTTCGGCCCGACCAGCCCCCGCACCCGCGAGGAACTGAAATGGACCGATGAACTGGTTGTCGAGATCAAGCACTGGGCGCGGGCGGGCGGGGCCGAGCTGGTCGTGCTGTCGGAATACGGCATGACGCCCGTGACCGGGGCCATTCTGCCCAACGTGCTGTTGCGCCAGGCCGGCCTGCTCGAGGTGCGCGAAGTGGGCGGGATGGAATACCTCGACGTCGCCGCCAGCAAGGCGTTTGCGATGGTCGATCACCAAGTTGCCCACGTGTATGCTCAGCCGGGCGCGGTTGACGCGGCTCGGGCCGCACTGGCCGGGTCCGACGGCATCGAGGCCGTGCTCGGTGACGCCGAAAAGGCCGAACTCAAGATCGATCATCCCCGGTCGGGCGAGCTGGTGCTGGTTTCACAGCCCGACCGCTGGTTTGCCTACTACTGGTGGGATGACCCCGCGAAGGTGCCCGATTTTGCCCGCGTGGTCGACATCCACCGCAAGCCCGGCTACGACCCGTGCGAGCTGTTCATCAACATGGCCACCAGGTCGATCTCGACGGACACCTCGCTGGTGAAAGGCTCGCACGGCCGGCTGCCGGACGACCCGGCGCACATGGCGTTCTTCGCCGGCGCACCGCACCCGGGCCAGACCGTCGCCGCCGAAGACGTGGCGGGAATCCTCGAAGAGCTGTTGGCCGGATAGCCGGCACTTCGGGCCGGATCGGAAGCATCGGAAGGATGGCGGACGGGATACACGGACGAGGGAGAATCGATAGTTCGCATCAGCGACTCGCTCGGTGCCGGGTTCGGGCAAAGAAACCGGCACCCACGGCGGCTGACCGAAAACGATATAACCGACAACTGTTATCTTCCTCAGACAAGGAGTATGCCGTGGCCAACGAAAAACCAGGTTATGACCCGATGGAAGAAATCGGCGTGCCCTCCGGGGGCCATCACGACACGATGCAGTCGATCCTCATCAAGGCGCCATCGTGGTTCGGATCGGCCGTCATTCATGGCGTCGTGTTCCTCATCATGCTGCAAGTACAGTGGGATGTTACCAGCAAGAACGAGAAGAACGTGGTGGCGAAGCTGACGGATGAGCCGCCCGAGGTGGTCGAAGAAGTCCCCGAGCCGGAACAACCCGAGCTCGAGGATGTAATGCTGGAAGATGACGCCCCGAGCACCGAAGTAGAGATGGAAGAGATGGAGATGGATCAGCAACTGGTGGACGTGCCCGGCTTCAATGAGATGGAGCCCGACGAGGCCCCGCCGCTGCAGATCGCGAAGCTGGCACTGGGCGAGGACGGCGCCCCCGGGCATTTCCTCGGCATCTACCGCAGCCGCGGCGGAAGCGGCAAGCGCAAGGGCCTTATGCGCGGCGGCGGAAGCAGAGGATCCGAGAAGGCCGTTATCGATTCGCTCGGCTGGCTTGCACGCGTGCAGGAACCTGACGGCCACTGGGACTCCGTGAAGTGGGGGGCCGGCGGCAACGTCGACAACGCCGTCACCGGCCTCGCCCTGCTCGCTTTCCTCGGCCACGGCGAAACCGACAGGGAAGGCAAATACCGCCAGACCGTCTACAAGGCACTCGAATGGATGGAGAAGAGCAACAACAACGGCTTCTTCGCCGGCACCTACTACACGCAGGGCATCTGCACCATGGCGGTCTCC
Organism: Planctomycetota bacterium; assembly: GCA_035528775.1. Taxonomy (GTDB): domain Bacteria; phylum Planctomycetota; class PUPC01; order JABMSA01; family JABMSA01; genus DATKYA01. The sequence goes on from DATKYA010000288.1 coordinate 5,287, forward strand.
GAAGCCTACGGCCTCACCCGCAACGAGCGGTGGGGAGCCATGGCTCAGAAGGCCGTCGATCACCTCATCAACAACATGAACCCCAAGGGCGGATGGGATTACAACGGAAACAACCCCGAGCGTGTGGATACGTCCGTTACCGGCTGGTGCGTGATGGCGGTGAAGTCGGCCCACGCCAGCGGCCTGAAGGCGCCCGAGCAGGCCATCGAGCGGATCAAGCAGTGGCTGCGGGAATCAATCAACGCCGACGGCACAACCGGCTACCAGCGCAACCCGAATGTCCAGGGCACGGGCGGCGGCACCCCGGCGATGACGGCCGTTGCCACGCTCGGAAGGCAGTTCATGGGCTGGCCCCGCGACAGCGAAGACATGCAGAAGGGCCTGAACTACCTCGCGAGGAGCGGCCCAAACCTGCAGAACGAGTATTACTACTATTACGGCACGCTGTGTATGTTCCAGGCGGGCGGCCCCATCTGGGATGACTGGAACAAGAAGCTGCGTGACCCGCTTATCGCCCTGCAGGTGAAGGGTCGCGGCCCCGAGTTTGACGGAAGCTGGGATCCCACCGGCACCTACGGCACTCACGGTGGCCGTGTCTACCAGACAGCCATGGCGGTGTTCACCCTCGAGGTGTACTACCGCTTCCTGCCGGTCTTGAAGTAGCAATCGCTCACTGCCATCGAGATGCGGTCTGCGATCGAGAATACGGCTCGACCGCCTGCTGATGGTGCGCCGATCGCCCGCCCCCTCGCAATGAACCGGCGGGCGCGTTCGACAAGAGGGAATTCCGCCGGGCACGCCGTGTGCCCGCGATCGATATGAGGGCAGTCGTTGTGAAAGGAGAGGGCCATGAACCGGAATCATACTGCGGCCGTCGCGCTCGACGAACGAGGGACCACCCACGCCGTGGAACGGATCGCCTTCGCGGCTCCGTCCTGGCTCGCATCCGCCGTCTTGCACGCCATC
>DATKYA010000289.1:0-2455 GCA_035528775.1 Planctomycetota bacterium
GCCGTCGAGCACCGGGAATTCCTCCTGGCTGCTGTGGCGGAGGACGTCGAGCGATTCTCGCACGGTCATCCGGGGCGCGAGCGAATCGAACTTCACGAGCATCGCGTCGGCGGCGGCGGCATCGGCGATCTCGGAGCGGAATTCCACCTCTTCCTCCTCATTGCGCGCGCCCATGTACACGAATACCGCCAGCAGGATCAGGAATCCGAGCTGATGGTAGTAGAGCGCACCCAGGAAGTAGAGCCCGATGGCAAACGCCTGGCCGAAGCTCACGGCCATCCGCGTGGCCTTCACCATCCCCATCTTCTTCGCCAGCAGCCCGCGGAGCACCCGGCCCCCGTCCATCGGAAACGCCGGCAGCAGGTTCAGCGTGCCCAGCATGACGTTGGCCCAGAACAGCCGCGACAGCATGCTGCTCTCAAAGGCGGACGCTGGGAACGCCAGCACGCTGTGTGCCTGGCCGATGAATCCGCTGAGCACGAAGATGCCGGCCGCAAGGCAGTAGCTGGCGAGCGGCCCCGCCAGCGCGATCTTCACCTCCTGGCCAGGCTCATCAGGCATCGTGGCCATCTGCGCCACACCCCCGATCGGCAGCAGCGTGATCGACCGCACCCGCACGCCGTTCTTCATCGCCGTGAGGCTGTGGCTCAGCTCGTGCAGCAATACGCAGCCGAACAGCAGCACCACCAGGATGGCGTTGCCCACGTAGATGCTGTATCCGCCCTGCGGGTTCGCCCGCACCGTGAAAAACGCCAGCAGCAGCAGGAACGTCAGGTGCAACTTGATCGGTATGCCGAACGCCGTTGCTATCTGATATGACCACTTCATCTACAGGTTCTCCGCAGTGATTGCGTTTGCCAGGCGGACGATCTGATCGATGGAAAGCTGGTCGGCCCGTGCGGCTTCGTCGACGCCTGCGGCGCGGAATGCCGGCGCGAGCCTGTCGCGCGAGCCGCGGAACCGATCGAGCAGTGCGAGCGCGCCGATCGCCTTCTTGCGCCGGTGCAGAAACAGGCCCCGCGCCACCCCCGCAAACGTGGCGTAATCGCTGATCCCGCGCAGGATCTCGTCGCTCGGCGTGATCCGCACGATGGCCGAGTCGACCTGCGGCTCCGGCAGGAATACCTTCGGGCCGAGCACGCGCACCACATCCACCCTCGCGTGCGCCTGCACGATCACCGAGAGCGAGCCGTAGTCCTTCGTGCCCGGCCGGGCCGCCAGGCGGTTGCACACTTCCTTCTGCACGGTAGACACCATCAGCTCAACCGGCAGGGGCCCCTCCAGCAGCAGCGCGATCACGATGGTGCTGATGGAGTAGGGCAGGTTGGCCACGCACTTCAGCCGGCGGATGCCCGGCAGCCGCAGGGCGTGCTCCGCCGCCGCGAGCACGTCGGGGTTCAACTTCGATTTGCTCTCCAGCACGTCGCACTGCAGCAGCGTGATGTTGTCGAGTCCGCTCGTGTGCTCCCGGAAGAGCGGGACAAGCTGCGGATCGATCTCGATGGTGGTCACGTGCCCCGCCGCCTCCGCCAGGTGCCGCGTCAGCAGGCCGGAGCCCGCGCCGATCTCGAGGATCGCGTCGCACCGTTCCACCCCGGCCTCCCGCACGATCAGCGCGAGCAGGTTGTGGTCGATCAGCAGGTTCTGTCCCAGCGACTTCTTCAGGTGGATCCTGCGCTGGCGAAGGGCGGCGATGATTTCACGTCTTGTGCGCAACTGGAGCATAAGGCAATGGCAGACATTCCACGGGACAGTCGACTCGACAGCGGAAGACACGTCCTAATCATCCTGTTACCCCTCTTCCTCTTTCGTTCTTCCGTTCCTTCGTTGTCACCCCTCTTCTCTTCTCTTCATCCCAACCATCCTGTTCATCCTGTTACCCCCTCTCCGTTCCGCAAACTTCGCGGCGAGCTTGATCGACTCGATCATCGATTCCGGGTTGGCGATGCCCTTGCCCGCGATGTCGAACGCCGTGCCGTGGTCGACCGATGTGCGGATGATCGGCAGCCCCAGCGTGATGTTCACCGCCGACTCGAACGCGAGGAGCTTGAGCGGGATCAGGCCCTGGTCGTGGTACATTGCCACGACGGCGTCGAACCCGCCCCTGGCCGCCCGGTGGAACAGCGTGTCGGCCGGGTACGGCCCCGTGCAGTCGATTCCGAGCTCCTGCCCCTGGCGGATGGCGGGGACGATGATGCGGGGCTCCTCGTCGCCGAACCTGCCCGACTCGCCGGCGTGCGGGTTGAGCGCGCACACCGCGATCCGCGGCTTCTCGATCCCGAAGAGGTTCACCAGCGCCTCGTGCGTCACCGCAATCGTATCGAGCACGCCTTCCGGCGTCAGCTTCTTCGGCACCTGCGAGAGGCCCACGTGGATGGTGACGAGCGACACTCGCAGCGGCCCGCCCGCCAGCATCATCACCTTCTTCTGCGCTCCCGTGCGGTCCGCCAGGATC
>DATKYA010000290.1:0-9011 GCA_035528775.1 Planctomycetota bacterium
ACGCTGCCGGGCGGCCTGGTGAAGACGCACGACATCGAGGGGCCCATCGGCCACGCGTTCGAGTCGCACTTCCAACTCCTCTACGGCAACGGCTACCAGCACGAGGCCGACGTGTTCGCACGCGACTGGAACAACCCGCTCGGCATGGGCGGCAACATCAGCGCACTCCCGGTCTCATCGATCAGCCAGTCGATTATTGACAACGACAACCTCATCCTGTTCGGCACGGCCGACAGCAACCCGATTCTCAACCAGATCACGTACGATGAGTCGCTGCCGTTCAACCTGCCGATCGAGGTGACCGACGACTTCATCAACATCGGCGGGAAGATCTACAGCACAGCGGATTTCGGGATCTTCATGATCTATCCGAATCCGCTGAACCCGGACAAGTACGTGGTGGTGAGCGAGGGCACGTTCTTCGACTCCAACCTCGGCTGGGACCTGGAGACGCTGCCCTGGGCGTGGCCGGACTACGTGGTGTTTGACAAGAATTTCGTGTATGATCCCGCGACGATGTCGGACGTGCAGGGCCTGCCGTACCTGGAGTCGATCTTCGCGGAGGCCGGATATTTCGACAACAACTGGCGCCTGACCGTGGTGCCCGAGCCTGCCACGTGTCTGCTGCTGGCGGCGGGGCTGGCGGGATTGGGCTACATCCGGCGCAAGCGGTAGAACGGCAAGTGGAAGGTGTGGACGAGGTGGAGGGAGTGAGCGGACCAAGTTGACTCAGTGGACCAAGTTGACTCAGTGGATGGGGAAATCCCCATCTTTCGCTGTCTTCACCCGATCACCCCATCGTCCCATCATCCCGTCATCCTGTCTCCTTCTCCGGCCGCTTGTGGATCCACTTCCTGTCGCCGTCGTATGAATAGTAGGGGATGTAGAGGCGAGAGGGGATGTCCTTCACGTTCTGCAGCTCGCCGCTGACGGATGGATCGAGCACGAAGGTTTTCGAGCCGTCGAACCAGAGTACCCAGGCGTGCATGATGCTGGAGTCATGGAGGTGTTTGCCGATGCAGAAGCGGATGCCGGTCACGCCGGCGCGGCGGAGCTTGTCGTAGAGCCAGATCGCCATGTCCTCGCAGTCGCCGGTGCCCAACGCTTCAGTTTCCTGGGGGAGCTGCCAGTAGTCGATGTTGTCGTCTTCCGGCGTGTAGCGGATGCGGGTGGCGGCTTCCCTGAGGTATTTGCGGACCTTCTCGTATTTTCCGTCGTAGGGAGTGCGCTGGGCTGGAGTGCCGCGGTAGAGGTCGGCGGCCTCCTTGTCGGGCCTGCCCGTCACGCGGCAGGAATTCAGGCTCATAAGCAAGACGATTGCCCCGGCGCAGATCGGTACGGCGTGGTAGCAGATTTTTCCTTCCATTCTCCCTCCGCACAGGAATAATGCCGCAACACGCGATGAGGCGCTCGGTCAACCGTTCAACTGCGCGGCGACGGAATCGCGCGCCAAAGAAAGGTTTGCACAGGGGTGGAGGAAATGCGGGCAAGAAGAGAATGAGGAATGAAGAATTAAGAATGAAGAGGGAACATCGAACAATGAACATCGAATGCCGGAGGAAGAGGAACGTTCAGCGGGCAACGGGTAACATTCAATGGACAACGCCAACTGCCAAACCGACCAACTGGCCAACTGACGAATCGACCAACTGCATTTTTCTTGGCGCGGGGCTGGCCGGGTGTTATAATGGCGTGCGCCATCCACATCGCAGGGCCGCGGGGAGAACGCGATGCCGATGAAAGACTACAAGACGAAACGGGACTTCACCAGGACGAAAGAACCTTCAGGGAAAGCAAAGAAGGGCAAGACAATGCAACCGATCTTTGTGGTGCAAAAGCACCAGGCAACTCGCCTGCACTATGATTTCAGGCTCGAGATCGACGGTGTGCTGAAAAGCTGGGCGGTGCCGAAGGGGCCGTCGATGAACCCGGCGGACAAGCGCCTGGCAGTGATGGTCGAGGATCACCCCTACGACTACAAGGACTTCGAGGGGACAATCCCCGAAGGGGAGTACGGCGCCGGCACGGTGATGATCTGGGACCGCGGCACGTTCGAGATGCAGGAGGGGCGCGCCGCTGACGCTCTGGAGCGCGGGGCGCTGAAGATCAGGTTGAACGGCAAAAAATTGAGAGGCGGCTTCGCCCTCGTTCGCACCGCGATGGGCGGAAAGAAGGAGAACTGGCTGCTCATCAAGGAAAAGGACGAGTTTGCCCAGGCGAAATCCAACATCCTGGAGGACGAGCCGGACTCGGCGGCATCGGGCCGCACGATGGATGAGATATCACGGGAGGAAGGCTGAGGAGAAGACGGGAAGAAGGCAAGAAGATAAGAACGGAAGAAGGCAAGCCAAGAAGGCAGGAAGATAAGAACGGAAGAAGAGAAGCAGGAAGATTAGAGGGCAGGAAAATAGGAAGCCAGGGTACTGTTCCGGCTGGTGACTCCCGACTTCACTCGATCTTCTTCAGGCCGACCTCCGATACGATCTCGCTGAACTCCTTCTCGCTGACGCTGTCGAGCGTTTTCCGGCGTTCCTTGAGTTTCTCGTTGATCTTGATGGCATGCTCCTGCATCATCGCGTGGGTCTCCCGGGAGCCGCCGAGCAGACGAAAATTCCCGCCGCGGGTGATGCGGACGTGGCCATCGCTGTTGTCCAGCCCCAGCCCGAGCAGGAGCCGTTTCATATTGCTCACGAACTACGACCTCCTCTCAGCACCATGCTGAATTCTCTTACCCAATTGTAGTGCATCCCGCGGCGGAAATCAACTGCAAAAACAGCGGCGAAACCGGCGGGGAAGGAGAGGCTCGTGCTGCCCTGCCGATCCTCGATCGTCACGTTCCCAATCGACAAGCCCGACAGGGAACGCATGCCGTTCGCGGATAACATATTTCTGCTTTCCCGAATGCCAACCACCGGGCGCTCGGTGCCGTCCGTTACAGAAAAGTACAAAAATCCAGTGTGCTTTTCAAGTGATTTTCTTTTGACAAGACGGGGATGTTCCGGTATAATCTATCGTGGGTCCTTGGTGATGGGTGGCTTTGATCAGCGCCCCCGAACCGGGATGCCAAGAGCCTTTCTGGTATTGCGAAGTAAGTGTAGATGTCAGGGGTGAAGTAAGAGTTTGTCGGGACACACAGCAAGATTCATTGCAGTCACGGCTTTGATGGTTCTGCCGGCATGGATAGCGATCCTTGCGGGCACAAGCGGAGAAGCGCTGTCGTTGCCGGGCCTTGGCACAGGTTCGGTGGCGATGCTGCTTTGCGTATTGCTGCTATTTCGGATCGATTCGACGCGACGATTCTCCAACCGTGCTTTCCTCATTTCCACTGTTGAAGGCGGCTCCCTTCCAGCAACGCGAGAGACCCGGGCAGAGGGCGGACGCAGGCGACTGCGGCGGTTGTACGTCCGCACACGTCTGTCGCAAGCGAATGCCGTTTTGGCAGGGATGCCGGCTTTGCAGGCCAGCGGGCTGCAGGCAACCGAGTTGCAGGCAACCGAGTTGCAGGCAACCGGGTTGCAGGCAACCGGGTTGGCATGATGATGAAACCGTACGGACGTTGAGTCGTTCGATTGTGCTTCCGACTACGCTCGCCACGTTCACTCCCTGAGTATCTTTTCAGGATACAGCTCGTGCGCCGCACTGCCGGTTTCTGAGTCCGACGGTAAGGCGGCTCAACAACGAGGTCTGCCCGATCCATTTTCTCTTCCGGGGCGATAACGCCAAGACGGCGGCGGCCTGCGGGTCGCAATGCCCTGTTTGGTCGTACTTCACCACGTCCCGGTTTGCAAAGGGGGTGAGACTATCATTGCGAACGCTGCTGACATCATGAGCCTGATAAGCGTGCAGACACTTGCAGTGGCGGCAATCTGCGGCTTGGCGGGCTACCTCGGGTGCACCGTGGCAGGAATGCTGCGCAAGCGGTCCGCCAAGGGCGAGGCCTTGGGCATACTCAATCAAGCCAAGGCTGAGGCCGAAGACATCAAGAAACACGCCGACCTCGCGGCGAAGGCCGATGAACTGGCCATTCGCGAGGCCTTCGAGAAGGAAACCCAGGAACAGCGCACCGAACTGCGGCAATTCGAGCGGCGGCTCTCCAAGCGCGAAGACGGAATCGATCGCAAGACCGAACTCATCAACAAGAAGGAAAAGTACCTCGAGACGCTCGAACGCGACCTGGGAGCTCGCCAGAAACAACTCGGCGAGAAGGAACAGCAGCTCGAGCGGATGCTGGTCGATGAAAAGGAACACCTCTACAAGGTAGCCAACCTGACCCGTGAAGAAGCGGCGGAAATGCTGCTGAAGCGCCTCGAGGCGGACATGCAGCACGAGTGCGACGCGCTCGTCAGCAAGATGATCGAAGCCGCCAAGGAAACGGCCGACCGCAAGGCGAAGGAAATCGTGGCCACCGCCGTGCAGCGCTGCGCGGTTGACCATTCATCCGACCTGGTGGTTTCGACGGTCGACCTCCCCAGCGACGAGATGAAGGGGCGGATCATCGGCCGCGAGGGCCGCAACATCCGAGCCTTCGAGAAAGCGACCGGCATCGACGTGATCGTCGACGACACGCCGGGCGTGATCGTGGTGAGCGGGTTCGACAGCGTGCGCCGCGAGCTGGCTCGCCGCGCGATGGAGAAGCTGATCCAGGACGGCCGCATTCACCCATCCCGCATCGAGGAAATCGTCGAGAAGGCCCGCAAGGAGCTCGACGAGACCATCGAGCAGATCGGGAAGCAGACGGTGCTGGACGTGGACGTGCCGGGGCTGCCCGGGAAGTTCGTCACGTTGCTGGGGCGGCTGAAATTCCGGACCAGCTACGGGCAGAACGTTCTGAACCACTCGATCGAAGTGGCCTACCTGATGGGCACGATGGCCGCCGAGCTGGGGCTGGATATCCGGCTCGCCAAGCGAGTGGGCCTGCTGCACGACATCGGGAAGGCGATCGACCACGAGGTGGAGGGCGGGCACGCCGAGATCGGTGCGGAGCTTGCCAAGAAGCACGGCGAGCGTGCGGAAGTAGTCAACGCGATTCTCGCCCACCACGAGGCGGCTCCGCCGGAGACGCTGTATGCGGTGCTGGTGCAGGTGGCGGATGCGATTTCGGCCTCGCGGCCGGGCGCGCGACGCGAATCGCTCGAAAAGTACATCAAGCGCCTTGAGCGGCTCGAAGAGGTCGCCCGGAACTTCCCGGGCGTCGAGAGCGCGTTTGCCATCCAGGCCGGCCGCGAAGTGCGCGTGATCATCAGGCCCGACAAGGTGACCGACAAGAACATGAGCCGGCTCGCCCGCGATATTGCAGCCGAGATCGAACGCGAGCTGACCTATCCGGGCGAGATCACGGTGACGCTCATCAGGGAAACCCGAGTGATAGATTATGCCAGATAACGAACAATCCGTACCGCAACCTCACCCCCCGTCCCCCTCTCCAAGTGCGGAGAGGGGGCAGGAGGTGCAGCCTCAGGCCCCGTCCCCCTCTCCAAGTGTGGAGAGGGGGCAGGAGGAAAGGAAGGAGCAGGCAGTGCCGTTCAGGGTGCTCGTGATCGGAGACGTTGTAGGCTCGCCGGGGCGGGAGATGCTGCGCGACCACGTGCGGCCCTACGCCAAGGCAAACGCGATCGACTTCGTGATCGCCAATGGCGAGAACGCGGCCGGCGGCCTGGGCATCAGCGGCCCGATCGCCGCCCAGTTCTTCGAGTGGGGCGTGGACGTCATCACCACCGGCGACCACGTGTGGAAGAAGAAGGACATCATCCAGACGATCCAGACGGACATCCGGATCGTTCGCCCGGCGAATTACCCGTCGGAATCGCCCGGTCGGGGCTGGACCTGCGTGCGGGCGTTGTCGGGCCAGATGGTCGGCGTGGTGAACCTGGTAGGGCGGACGTACATGCAGCCGGCCGATTGCCCCTTCAAGGCGGCCGATGCCGCAATCGCGGACCTCCGCCAGCGCACGAACGTCATCTTCGTGGACATGCACGCCGAAGCGACATCCGAGAAGGTCGCGATGGGCTGGCACCTCGACGGCCGCGCCTCCGGCGTCTTCGGCACGCACACGCACGTGCAGACCGCCGATGACCGCGTGCTGCCCGGCGGAACCGCCTACATCACCGACATCGGCATGGTGGGCGGGCACGACTCCATCCTTGGCCGCCGCAAAGAGGCGGTGCTGAAGAAGTTCATCACGAATCTGCCCGAGCCGTTCGACGTTGCCGCCGGCGACCCCCGCCTGTGCGGTGCCCTCATCACCGTTGATCCCGCGACCGGCAAGGCGCTTGCCATCGAGCGGGTCGTGATCAAAAGATGAGCGATGAACGATGAACAACGGCCCACAGGCCTCGTTGGCGGGAAAGCGTGGAGCCGTGTTGCGTTGATCGCCGATCGCTGACCGGCACGTGCCGATCACTTCCGGCCGGCATTCATCTTTTACCGATCACAGTTCATCGTTCGTCGTCCATCGTTCATCATTCGCTATGAGCCGCGCACTAGTGCCCGTAATCATCATAATAGCGGTGGCGGCACGGATTGCGGTCGGAGTGAGCCTCGATACCGGCCTGCGGTTTCCCGACAGCCACGACTACGCCCGCATCGCGGAGAACATCCTCGCGGGCGACGGCCCCCGGCTGAACGAGAGGACGGTCGCCAACCGCGGCCCCGGCTATTCATACTTCCTGGCGGGGATCATCGGGATCGCACGCGTTGCGGCGCCCGATGCACGTCTCGAGTCATCGCCCGGCCTCGTCATCGTCATACGGATCGTGCAGGCGCTGATCAGCGGCGCGTTGTGCTGGATCGTCTACCGGATCGGGAGGCGGCTGTTCTCGCCCGAGGCGGGAATGGCGGCGGCCGCTGTGGCAGCGCTCGACCCGGTGCTCGCGTATTTCTCGGTGCTTGTGCTGAGCGAAACGCTGTTTGCGGCGCTGCTGGCGGGCGCGGTGCTGTGCCTGCTGAAGACCGGCGACGGAGGAATGCGGTGGGCGGTCGCGTGCGGCGTGCTGCTGGGCCTCTCCGCGCTGGTGAGGCCGCCCGTGCTGCTGCTGATCCCGGTGCTACTGGGCGTGTGGCTGGCGGTGAACCGGAGTCGCACGGGCATCCGAACCGCGCTGGCGGCGGGCATCGTGGCGCTCGCGGTGATCAGCCCGTGGCCGATCCGCAACTATCGGCACACCGGGCGGCCCGTGTTTACCACGCTGTCGGCGGGGGCATCACTGTACGAGGGCACGTGCCCGGAGGCGGACGGCGGCCCCGCGATGGAGAAGATCACGTGGCCCGCCGAGATCGCCGGCATGAACGAGGTGGAGAAGAACGGCTTCCTGCGGGCCAAAGCGGTCGGCTGCATGCGGGCGGATCCGGTTCGCATGATCAGGCTCGCGGGCTCGAAGCTGGCGCGGTTCTGGAACATCTTTCCGAATTTCGGCACGTACCGGCAGGCGTCCTACATGGTTGTCAGCGCATTGCACGTGCTGCCGGTGATGGTGTGCGTGGCGATCGGGCTGGCCCTATGGCGGGGGAGGCCCGCGGCGGCGGTGGTCCTGGCGGTGCCGGCGGTGTATTTCTCGCTGCTGCACATGGTCTTCGTCGGCTCGATCCGGTATCGTGCACCGGTGATGCCGCTGCTGGGCGTGTTTGCCGGGGCGGGGATTGTGGCGGTACTCCAGCGTTTTCATGTCATGCGTCGAGCGGGAGGCTCGCGAGGGGCGGAAGTGTTTTGATTCCAATGAAGATATCTGTTATCATCCCGGTATACAACGAGGAGACCTGCCTCCCGGAGATCATGGGGAGGGTCCACGCGGCCGGGCCGTTCGAGGTACTGGCAGTGGATGACGGTTCGGCGGACGGCAGTTGGGCCGTGCTGCAACGGATAGCGGGCGAGATGCCGGAGCTGAGGCTGCAGCGGCACGAGTCGAACCGCGGCAAGGGCGCCGCGATCAGGACTGCCCTGGATGACGTCCGGGGCGATATCGTGATCATCCAGGACGCCGATCTCGAGTATGACCCGGCCGAGTACCCGGCATTGCTCCGGCCGATCGAGGCGGGCGAGGCCGACGTGGTCTATGGCTCGCGGATACTGGGCGACAATCCGGCTTCGTATTCCCGCTACTATTGGGGCGGGCGGTTCCTGACGTGGGCCACCAATGCGCTGTTCGGCAGCAGGCTCACCGACACGCACACGTGCTACAAGGTCTTCCGCACACAGGTGCTGCGCGACCTGCATCTTCGCGAGGACAGGTTCGGGTTCTGCACGGAGGCGACGTCGCTTCTGCTGAAGCGGGGAGTGCGGATCGTGGAAGTGCCGATCTCGTATCATCCGCGGTCGATGGCGGAAGGCAAGAAGATCCGGTGGCACGACGGGCTGAACGCCTTGGGGGTCGCGTTTAGGATCAGGTTCTCCGGCGGCAAATGATACCGTGCGATGCGAAAGGCTGAGCGATGTCCCGGCGGCGGAAAATCTACATCTTCCTGGCGCTTGCCGTGCTGGCCGTGCTGGCGGGCAACGTCTATTTGATCCTGCGGCAGTTCCTGTCGCAGGAGAGCATCAGGCTGCGCATCGTGAAGGCCGCCCGGCAGCAGCTCGGCTGCAGGGTGGACATCGCCGAGACGGAAGCGAACGTGACCGGCCTGCTCGAGTTGAACGACGTGAAGCTGTTTCTGCCGGGCGAGGAGCTGGGCGGCCCGGCGATTGCGTGCGCGAAAATCGTGCTCGATTGCGCGCCGTCGCGGCTGCTGTCGGGAAAGGGCGGGATCGATGAGATCGAAGTGACGCGGCCAACGGTTCGCCTGAATCCGCAAGTGCTCGATTTCCTGAGCAAGCTGAGCACGCCCGAGACGGAGGTGAAGGGCCAGGGGGTTCCCCGGAAGATCGCCCTGCGGAACGGCTCGCTGCGATTCGACCCCGGCATGCTGTATTCGGGATCGCCGCCTATTCGGCTGAACGACGTGGAATTGACGGTGGAGGCGAACTCGTATTCGGCGTCGCGGCTGGACTTCCGCGGCAGCGCCGCGCAAAACACCACCGG
>DATKYA010000291.1:0-2661 GCA_035528775.1 Planctomycetota bacterium
GGGCGAGTGGTGGAACGGCATACACGAGGGCCTTAAAAGCCCTCGGGTCGCAAGGCCCTTGCGGGTTCGAATCCCGCCTCGCCCACCAGGCTGGGAAGATTGTTCTCGACACGAAGACACGAAGTCACGAAGATGCACGAAGGCCCGGCCAAGAATGTGCCGAATCCGCTCTACTCATCCGTTTTCCTCCTTGTGTAGCTTCGTGCCTTCGTGTCTTCGTGTCAAGAACACCCTCGATTTGTTCCTATGAGCACATCAAGCACATCAAACTCCGACCGCATCTCCACGCTCCGTCGCCGCTGCCTCGAGCGGAAATCGCTCGTAAGCTGGATGGACACATTGCTGGCGACGGCGGCGTCGCTGAAGGCGTCGGAAGGCGCGGCGTGGCAAGTGCGGCGCGGGCTGCTGTCGCGCGACAGGCTGGCGTCGGTCGAGCTGGCAGTCGACGACCTCGAGCTGCTCATGGGACGGCGGGCGCCGGCGCGGAATGCGGATTCGGCGGAGGCCGAGGCCGCACGGGCGTACTGCGACAGCTTCCACTGGCCCGGCGGGCAGACCGGTCATTGCGAGCTTGACCGCAGCCGGGCGTTCGCCCTGGGGATCGACGGTCTGCAGGACGAGATACGCACGCTGATGCGGCGGGCGGAAGGCAAGCAGGCGCTGGCGTACCAGTCGTTCGTCGACGCGCTCGACGGCCTGTCGCTGCTTGCGGGAAATGCAGCCCGCACCGCGCGTGCCGCGATGGGCACCGCCATGCCCGAGCGCCAGGCCGAACTGAAGGTGCTGGCCGAATCGTGCACCCGGATCGCGCACCTGCCGCCCGCGAGCTTCCGCGATGCCATCCAGCTCCTGTGGCTGATCGACTTCGGCGTGACCATCGCCGACAACGCCGGGCTGCTGAACCCCGGCCATCTCGACCGCACACTGTGGCCGTTCTACGAGAGCGACCTTCGCAACGGCCGGATCATCCGCCGGGAAGCGCTCGAGCTGATCGAAAGCCTCTACCTGCTGCTCAACGAGTTCATCCCCGACGGCCTCGCCATCGCCGTGATGGTCGGCGGGCGGGACGCCTCCGGCCGCGACCTGACCAACGAGCTTTCCTACCTCTGCCTGGAAGCCCTGCGGCGCACGAAGCTGATCTACCCGACCGTCGGCATCTGCTGGCACGACGGGACGCCGCAGGCGCTGACCGATCTGGGCATCGAGCTGATTGCGAAGGGCTACGCGAACGTCGGGTTCTTCGGGGATTCCACCATCCAGGCCGGGCTGGAGGCACTCGGTGTGCCTCGCGGCGACGCGTGCAACTACATCAATTCCACCTGCGTGGAGATCACGCCCGTTGGCGGCAGCAACGTGTGGGTCGCATCGCCGTACTACCCGCTGTGCAAACTGCTGCTCGACGAGATCGATGCGGAAGTGAACGGCGGGACGCCTGCAGATGATTTCGAGACGCTCGTCGCACAATACCGCGAGCGTGTGAGCATGGCGGTGGAACGCGGAGTGCGGGAGCAGAACGAGATTCGCATCGACCGCCAGCGACACGGCGGCAAGCCCCTGCAGAGCGTGTTCACCCGCGACTGCATCGGCCGCGGGCGCGACATCGATGACGGCGGCGCACTCTACAACTGGATCGAGTGCTCGTTCGTGGGAATGGCAAACCTGGCCGACTCGATGCACGTGATCCGCGAGGAAGTGTTCAGCCACAAGCGGATGACGCTGCGGGAGCTGAAGGCCGTGCTGGACGCGGATTTCGCCGGCCACGAGGATTTGCGGCTGCGGCTCCTCCAGAGGCTTCCGAAATACGGCAATGCTTGCGAAGGGGTCGACGGCTTCGTCGCCGAGATGGTGTCGTTCCTGAAGCGCGAGTGCTCGAAATACAGCGTGTATCCCGACGGCGGGGCGTACGTGCCGGGGATGTTCTGCTGGATCATGCACGAAGTGTTGGGGAGGCAGTGCGGCGCCACACCGGACGGCCGGCGGGCGGGCTTCCCATTCGCCGACGGCGGCGGCCCTGCCCAAGGCCGCGAGAAGAACGGACCTACAGCAGCGATACTGTCGACCACATCCTGGGATCACTCCTGCATGATCGGCGGGCTGGCGTACAACATGAAGTTCGACTCGTCGCTGTTCGCGTCGCAACAGTCGCGCGACAGCCTCCGCGAGCTTGTTCTCACGTTCCTGCGGCGGGGCGGATTCGAGACACAGATCAACGTCGTCAGCCGCGAGAAACTGGAACAGGCCCGCCGCAACCCCGACCAGTACCGCGACCTCGTCGTCCGCATCGGCGGCTACACCGACTATTTCGCAAGGCTGTCGCCCGAAATGCAGGAGGAGGTGATGATGAGGACCGAGTACGAAGAGATATGATCCACAGGCAATCTGTGCAATCTGTGGATCTAAGTCTTCGATCTTTGTCTTTTGAATCGCTTGCTGGCGCGCTTGAGGAAGCTGCGTTCGCGCCAGGTGAGGCTGGCGGCACCTTCTCGAGCCAGCTTGTCGAGCAGCTCGTCCACCCGCTCACGGATCACGCGGTCCGACTCGAACTCGCGGTCGTAGTGCCGCTCGATGCTCCGCAGCAGCATGCCGCGAAGGGTCCATTCGTAGCGGATGAAGATGAAGCCGGTGAGGAATCCGCCGATGTGGGCGAAGTATGCGATCGAG
>DATKYA010000292.1:0-4159 GCA_035528775.1 Planctomycetota bacterium
CTGGGACGCGGAGGACTTCCTCATCGTGGAGCCCGGTCAGCGCATCGAGGCCAGCAACGACGAATCCGTCCTGCGCGCCGCGCGCTGTGTCGATGCCGGCCCCGCAGAGGAGAGACGAGCATGACTGAATCTGCGATTCCGCCGACAGCGACTGGCATCCGGCTCACCTGGTTGGGCCAGGCCGGGTTCTGCTTTGCAACGGACGCCGGCAAGCAGGTCTATCTGGACCCCTACCTGTCCGACGCGTGCGAGCGGCTGTTCGGCTTCAAGCGACTGTCGCTGCCGGCGATGCGGGCGGAAGATGTGCGGGCGGACTGGGTGGTGCTGACCCACGAACACGCCGACCACCTGGATCCGGACGCCATTCCCGTGATTGCCCGCAACAATCCGAACTGCCGCTTCGCCGGCCCCGCCGGCTGTGTGCCGGGGCTGGAGGCGGCGGGCGTGGCGGCCGAACGGCGCGTGCTGCTGGAGCCCAACCGGCGGCACGACCTCGGGGATCTGGTTGTGCACGCCGTGCCTGCCGACCACGGCGACATCTCGCCGAGCGCCCTGGCGCTGGTCCTGGAGTTGGGCAACGTGCGCGTGATGGCCACCGGTGATTCATCGTGGCGGCCGATCCTGTTCAAACCGCTCTACGATCTGCAGCCCGACGTGGTGTTGCCGGCCATTAACGGCGTCTTCGGCAACATGAACCATATCGACGCGGCGCGGCTGATTTCGGAGGCGAAGCCGCGGTTTGCGATCCCCTGCCACTTCTGGACCCTGGCCGAGCAGGGTGCGGGCGACCCGGCCGGATTCATCCACGCCTGCGCCGTCATGTGCCCGGATGTGCAAGCCATGCTGCTGCGGCCGGGAGAGGAGTTGACCGTGGCTCCGGCGGATGAAGGAAGGGAGAGAAAGGGCAAAACCGGGACATCGACTTGCGAAAAGGAGAACAACCATGTCGGAGATGAAAGATAAACGGGTATTGGTAACCGGGTCCGGAACCGGTCTGGGACAGGGCATCGCCCTGGAGTTTGCGCGGCAGGGCGCGGCGGTGGCCGTCCACTACTCGCACAGCGCAATGGGCGCGGAGGCGACGGTCAAGCAGATCATGGACGCCGGAGGCAAGGCCGCCGCGTTCAAGGCCGACTTCTGCGAGGTAGCGCCCATCCAGACGCTGGCACGCGAGGCGATGGCCTTCCTGGGTGGGCTGGATGTTCTGGTCAACAACGCCGGTATCACGATGAACCGGCCGTTCGAGGAGACCACGGTCGAGCAATTCGATACGCTCTATGCGGTCAATGTACGCGCGCCCTATTTCATGAGCCAGGCCGTGGTGGCGGACCTGGAGCAGAGCAAGGGCGTCATCATCAACATCGCCTCGATTCATGCCTTCCGCGCGTTCATCGAGCACACGGTTTATGCGGGGACGCGGGGCGCGATCGTCACGTTCACGCGCAACCTCGCCATCGATCTGGCGCCGCGCGGCATTCGGGTGGTGGGGCTTGCGCCCGGCGCGGTGCCGCTTCCCAGCCACTTCAAATCCACGCCGGGGGTGGACATGGAAAAGGCCATCCGCGAGTTCGGCAAGTGCATTCCCAGCGGTTTCGCGGGAACGCCGGTCGATATCGGCAAGATCGCGGTGTTCCTGGCGTCGGACGCCAGCCGTTACATCGTCGGCCACACGCTGGTGGCCGATGGCGGCACCACGGCGCTGATGCACTTCGGCGAGGATTTCAAGCAGCCCATGACAGCCCAGTTCGGCCAGGGATATGTGCCGGGAGTGTAATGGAGCGGACGACATGCTGTGCCGTGCCATCTGCACCCTATCCCGGACGGTGGTGGACCACTTCCTGGGAACACAACTGCATTCGGCTGTTCTACAATGATAATTAGCGTGGGCGCGGGTTATGCTGCCCCTCAACGAAGGAGCTTGAACAAATGAAAGGTTTCACAGGTGAACTCAAGAAGCGTGTCAAGAAGAAGGACACACTGCTTTTCGGCTGCATCATGGACTCGCGCTCCGGCGCCGCCGTCGAGATGTATCACGAATGCGGCTACGACGCGATCATGATCGACCGCGAGCACACGGCGCTCAACAGCGAGACGATCCTCGAGCACATCCGCCTCGCCCGCGCATTTGAAATCCCGTGTATGGTGCGGGCGGCGGACAACTCCTATCACGAGGTCTGCCGCTTCCTGGACCAAGGCGCCGACGGCTTTTTCATGCCCCGCATCCGCAGCCGGCAGGAAGCGGAGACCTATATGGCCCACGTCAAATACCCGCCCCTGGGCATCCGCGGGATCGGCCCCAGCACCTGCCCGGCCGGCAAATACGTGGGCTGGGGACACCCGAACGAGATGGCCAAGTACTTCAACGAGAACCTCGTCATCGGCATCCAGATCGAGACCGCCGAGGCGCTGGCCGACCTCGACGGTATACTCTCCGTGCCGGGCATCGACGTGGCGGTCGTCGGCAACGACGACCTTTCTCTGGGTATGGGGATCCTCGGGCAGTTTAACTCGCCGCAGTACATAAAGGCCGTCAAATCCATCATCGCCGCCTGCGAGAAGCACGGCGTGCTGCCGGGCATCGCCGGCGGCGACCCGACCTGGGTGCGCTACTGGCGCGACAAGGGGATGCGGCTCTTCTGGTGCGCCGCCGACGTCATCTCGATGTGGAACGCCACCCGTAGCGGCATCGCCGCCATCAAGGACGGCCTGGCGGCGAAAGCGGCGCCAAAGTCGCCGTTCGCCAAGACCGCCTCAAGGCAACTGGCGTACTCGGCAAAGGGGAAATAAACCTATGGAGCATCTCCAGATGCCGACTTGTCATTCGCCACGCATCGTCCGGCTCAACGCCCAGACCATGCCGCCGAGCGCTGAGGAGCGTGCCACGCTCGCGGCGCTGGGCGGCGAACTCGTCGAGGTCGAAGGCGCCACCGACGGCGGGATGGGGGTAGAAAGAATTCATTCGACCCTAAATATTAGGAAGAACCTATGACCGAGAACGGCCAATTTGATACGCTCGACTTCTCGGACGTCCTGGTGCAGGAGCAACCCAGTATGACCGACCCTATGACACACGAGCGGCTGGCCATTTCCTTCTGGATCTGGGCCTTGTGGGACACGGGCACCAAGGGTTCCTTCAACGACCTGGAACTGCGCATGACCGAACTGGTCGAGCGCGGCTTCAACTGCATCCGCATCGAGGGCGGCGCGGGGCTGACGCACGACGCCGACGGGCGCGTGCTTCGGCGCCGGTTGACCGCACCGGACGAGTTCGACTTCATCCTCCAGCATACCTCGGCGCATCCGGCGGTGGCCATCGGCTGGTTCGGCACGGAGGAGAAATTGCGAACCTTGGAGCAGGAACACGCCGCCTCGGACGATCCGCTGTTCCGGATCACGCGTCGTCTGCATGCCGACGTCATCCGCCTGGAAGGCTGCGGCGGTCTGCTGGAACGGATCGTCTTCACGCCGCTGCAACGGCACAGCGGCATGCTGCTCTATGGCGTGACCATCCAGCAAGAACCTTGAGGCGATGCGGCCGAAACTGCCGTATCTCGACCGACAGGAGATCAATGATGACCATCAGCACTGCATGTTCGAATGAAGACTCGCCGATGCGTGAAAGGGAAAGGGCGAAGACAGAGGAGACAATGGACATGGTATGGCAAGAAGATGAGGTCGAAGCGCTGTCACAGCGCTATGGTGTGAGGCCGGGGATTCAACTGCATGCCGGCGCAGAGGATTATCATTTTCCCGAGAAGACATTTCTGCGCGACGGCTACGCGCCGCCCGGCGGTTATGTGAAGGACTTCGGCGTCGTTCTCGCGGACGGGCGCCTGCATCTCTTCCACACCGACGGCCGGCCGGGCGAGGTCTGCTGGGTGACGGGAAACGAGATATCGTTCGGGCATGCCAGCACGGCGGACGGCTGCCGGTGGCTGCGGCATCGCATGCCCCTGGCGGTGGGGGAGGGGCCCTGGGAGAGCGAGCATGTGTGGGCGCCCTTCGTGTATCGCCGAGACGACCGCTATTACATGTTCTACATGGGCAGCGGCGGCGGCGAGACGTTCATCTCCTATGCCACCTCGAGCGATCTTGAGCACTGGACGCGATGGCCGCGGGGGCCGATCCGCTGCGCCGTCGGCCGCGATCCATTCGTCTT
>DATKYA010000293.1:0-2854 GCA_035528775.1 Planctomycetota bacterium
GGCCTGATGTCCTTGGGGATGCTCTCGCGCGGGATTGTCGGCTGGGCGACGATGGCGGGCGCCAGCCACAGGAAGGCAAGCAGCAGGAATATCCATTTCATAGGCAACGCTCCCATTCCGGCGGGGCCGATCATTCGATATGTCTTTCCGTTCACATTATATATGGACGCAGGGATTCGTCAAGAGGCGCAGGAAAGAAAAAAACAGGATGCACAGGATGAAAAGGATGGGGTGAAGATGAAACGATGAACGATGAACCTCAATGCCTCGCGCCCTTCCATCCTCTACATCCTGTGTATCCCGTTACCTCTTCCTGTCAGTGTTCAGCCAGCCTGGAAATATTTCCTCTGCAAATCATCGCAATTCTTCGTCCTGCCCCGTCTGTACTGGTGGAGGGGAAAGAGGTTTTCCCCTCGATTGGATTGGCTTGTCCGGATTCATTACGAAAGGAGGTGTACTATGAAACGGGCAAGAATCACACGTGCGGCAGGTCCAGCAGGGCTGATCCTTCCTATGGGCGCGCGAACGGTGCTCCAGGCATTCACCCTCATCGAGCTGCTCGTCGTCATCGCGATCATCGCCATTCTTTCGAGTATTCTTCTTCCTGCGATCATGACGGGCCGCGACCACGCCAACAGGATCCATTGCACGAACAACCTGCGTCAGCTCGGGATGGCCCTGCAGCAGTACCTTGACACGCACGGGGGCCATCGGTATTATCCGTATCCGACGGAAGACGAGGGCTACGTCAAGCCGGGCACCGGGGAGTTGCAGAAGGGGCAGGGGTTCTCCGGCGCGTCGTTTCTGGCGGCGCTGTACTGGTCGGGCATAGTGGACACGCCCAACAGCTTCATCTGCAAGGCGTCGGGGGATGGCAACCGCGACGGCCTGGACCTTCGCGTGAATCCCGACGACCCGAACAGCAAGCGCGGGTGGAACGCACAGTTCGAGAAGCCGGAAGGCTCGCACGTCAGCTACGCATCGAAGGCGCAGTGGACGATGCGCAAGGGAATGCCGCTCACGTCCGCCAGCCTGCCGTCCGACACCACGATCGCCAGTGACGATACGGACGGCCTCCCCAACCACAAGGACGGGTTCATCGTGCTCTTCGCGGATTCGCACGTCGATTTCGTGCCGACCGACAGGGTTCAGCCCGCCGACGGCGGCCTGGTCGGCAACGCGAAGCCGCTGGACATGGTGGGGAACTGAGGGTAGAATGTGAGGGAGGGAGGAAGATGAAGATGGGAACAGGGATGAATGGGATGAATGGGATAAGTCCGGTCGTAGGGGCGAACCTTGTGTTCGCCCTGGTCGGATGGCCGAAGAACGCTGGCCGGCCGATATCAAGGGCGAACACAAGGTTCGCCCCTACGGAAAGGCGGTATTCGCGGTACTTGCGGCGTGCCTGCTTGCGGCGGGGATGGCCCGTGCGGCCACCTCACCCCCTGGCCCCCTCTCCAAGAATGGAGAGGGGGAAGAGGCCGTGCGGTTCGAGGCGGTTGACGTGTTCATCGATTCCAAGGACCGGCCGCTGGCCGCGTGGCAGATCGAGTTGACCGCGAAGCCCGATCGGACGGACACGGGCCGGGCGGACACGGGGGTCCGCCCCTACAATGACGTGAAGATCGTGGGCGTCGAGGGGGGCGAGCACGCGGCGTTCAAGGAGCCGCCGTATTACGACCCGGCGGCGTTGAACCGCAACCGCGTGATCCTGGCGGCGTTCAGCACCGGCCAAACGCTGCCCACCGGCCGCACCCGCGTGGCACGCGTCCACGTGCAGGCGAGCGGCACTCCCCAGTACGAAGTGAAGCTGATCGTTGCCGCTTCGGCGGACGGGAAAGAGATTCAGGCTACCGTGGCTGCTGGACAAGGAGATGAACAATGAAACTGAAACGGAGAATCATGATCGGTCTGGTTGTGCTGGTCGGCGTTGCGGTTCTGGCCGGGTTCCTTCTGCCGAGCTTGTGCAGTTACAGAGAGTGTGCGAGAAGGACGCAATTCTTCGGCGGGTACGTGAGCTATGCCTCCAGAAACCAGTGGGAGCCGGCGATCTCGCCGCCAAACGCGATCGCCCCCGGCGAAGAGCTCTGGATCATCGAGCGTCCTTCGGCTCCTCCCGAGCCCGCCGATCCGAACGCGCCCGGCAGCGGGGCGCTGATGGCGAAGCTGCCCGACCAGGACAACGAGGTGCCCGTGCCGCTGAAGCATACGGCCGTGCAGGCGTTCATCAGCGGATACATCGCCACGGTCGACGTGACCCAGCAGTTCCACAACCCCTACAGCTCGAAGATCGAGGCGGTCTACATCTTCCCGCTGCCGACGAACGCGGCAGTGAACGAGTTCATTATGACCGTGGGCGAGCGGCGCATCCGGGGGATCATCCGCGAGCGGCAGGAGGCCGAGCGAATCTACTACGAGGCCCGCCGGCAGGGCTACGTGGCGTCGCTGCTCACGCAGGAGCGGCCGAACGTCTTCACCCAGCGCGTGGCCAACATCGAGCCGGGCAAGCAGATCGACGTGAACATCAAATACTTCAGCACGCTGGAATACGCCGACGGCTGGTACGAGTTCGTGTTCCCGATGGTGGTGGGGCCGCGGTTCAACCCGCCGGGCAGCACGGGCGGGATCGGAGCGGCGGCTCGCGGAAGCGCCGGGGCGTCCGGGCAGTCGACCGAGGTGCAATACCTGAAGCCGGGCGAGCGCAGCGGGCACAACATCTCGCTGAGCGTGCAGATCGCGGCCGGCGTGCCGATCGAGGATATGGAATGCACCACGCACGCCATCACGAAGTCCGGCGATCCCCGCGAGGTGCTGGCGGTGTCGCTCAGCCCGCTGGACACGATTCCGAACAAGG
>DATKYA010000294.1:0-3804 GCA_035528775.1 Planctomycetota bacterium
TGGTCTCAAGTGTGGGGCAGGCAACTCGCGACGACCGCAGCGGTCGTACGAAGACTCGCTCGACCTGCCCCTACCGAACTCTTCATACAAAGGGGCAGGTGATCACACCTGCCCCGGAAGTCTATCACGTCTGTTTGGGGATTGAGCCTGAAGCCGAAAGCCGAAAGCCCAATGCCCAATGCCTACTCTTTCACTTCAAAGTCGGCGTCGATAACGCCTTCCTTCTTCTGCTTTTCTTCCTTGGGCGGTTCTTCGGGGCGAGGGCCGGCGCCGGGGCCGGGGCCGGTTGTTGCGCCCTCGCGTGCCTTGGCTTCGTACATCGCTTTTCCGAGTTGCTGCATCTCCTGCATCAGGGCGTCGATCTTTGCCTTGATGTCGGCCGCGTCGTCCTTCTTGTTGGCTTCGCGGAGCTCGTCGATGGCGCGCTGGACGGCCGCCTTCTGGTCGCTGCTGACCTTGTCGCCGTGCTCCTTGAGCGTCTTCTCGGCCTCGTAAATGTTCTGGTCGGCGCTGTTGTGCGTCTCGACCAGCTCGCGTTTGCTCTTGTCTTCCTCGGCGTGCGCCTCGGCCTCCCTGGTCATCTTCTTGATCTCTTCATCATTGAGGCCGGAGGACGACTTGATCTCGATGGACTGCTCGCGGTTGGTGGCGAGGTCCTTGGCGTTGACGTGGAGGATGCCGTTGGCGTCGATATCGAAGGCAACCTCGATCTGGGGCACGCCGCGCGGGGCGGGGGGAATGCCGGAGAGCTGGAACCTGCCGAGGGTGCGGTTGTCGGCCGCCATTTCGCGCTCGCCCTGGAGCACGTGGATGTCGACGGTGGTCTGGCCGTCGGCCGCGGTGGAGAAGATCTCCTTGCGGCTGGTCGGGATGGTGGTGTTGCGGTCGATGAGCTTGGTCATCACGCCGCCAAGCGTTTCGATGCCCAGCGAAAGGGGCGTGACGTCGAGGAGAAGCACGTCGTGCACTTCGCCTGCGAGCACGCCGCCCTGGATAGCGGCGCCGATGGCAACCACTTCGTCAGGGTTGACGCCCTTGTGCGGCTCCTTGCCGAACATCTCCTTAACGAGCTGCTGCACCTTGGGGGTGCGGGTCTGCCCGCCGACGAGCACGACTTCGTCGATTTCCTTCGGGCTGAGCTTGGCGTCGCGAAGGCAGGCTTCCACGGGCTTGCGGCAGCGCTCGATGAGGTGATCGACGAGCTGCTCGAACTTCGCCCGCGTGATGGTCATCTGCAGGTGCTTCGGGCCGCTGGCGTCGGCCGTGATGAACGGGAGGTTGATGTCGGTCTGCACCTTGGTGGACAGCTCGCACTTGGCCTTCTCGCCCGCCTCGCGCAGCCGCTGGAGGGCCATATTGTCCTTGCGCAGGTCGATGCCGTTCTCGCGCTTGAACTCGTCGGCGATGTGGTTGACCAGCACCTGGTCGAAGTCGTCGCCCCCCAGGTGTGTGTCGCCGCTGGTGGCTTTCACTTCGAAGACGCCTTCGCCCACCTCGAGAACCGAGATATCGAAGGTGCCGCCGCCGAGGTCGAAGACCGCGATCTTCTCGTTCTTCTTCTTGTCGAGGCCGTACGCCAGCGAGGCGGCGGTCGGCTCGTTGATGATGCGGACGACATCCAGCCCGGCGATGCGGCCGGCGTCGCGAGTGGCCTGGCGCTGCGAATCATTGAAGTACGCCGGCACGGTGATCACGGCCTTCTCGATCTTCTCGCCGAGGTATTCTTCGGCGGCGCTGCGGAGGTTCTGCAGGATCATCGCCGAGATCTCGGGCGGGGTGTATTCCTTGTCGCGAACCTTGACGCGGACAAGCTCTTCGGGCCCGCCGACGATCTCGTAGCTGACGATCTTTTCCTCCGACGCAACCTCACTGTGCCGCCGGCCCATAAATCGCTTGATCGAGTAGATGGTGTTCTTGGGGTTGGTGATCGCCTGACGCTTCGCGACGAAGCCCACCAGCCGCTCGCCGCTGTCGGTGAATGCCACCACCGACGGCGTGAGGCGGTTGCCGTCGACGTTGGGGATGACAACCGGCTGATCGCCTTCCATCACCGCGACCACCGAGTTGGTTGTTCCCAGGTCAATGCCGATGATCTTCTTGCTCATTTAAGCCTCCTGTGGGGGATCGTGCAGGGATACATCCCCAGAGGGGTATCCCGTAGTCTTGTGGCCGAACCGGTCATGGAGAGGCCGGCTGTAGACCGGCTGCGCTCCTTTCTCTGCTTTACCGAATGCAAATATCGTGCCAAGCCACCCGGATTTCCAGCATCAGTCGTAACCGCAAGCGCCGCAAAGACTTACGATGAATTACGGAAGCCGCCCGGCCGCGGAGCTTCCTGCCATAATGACAGGTTGACGGCACTGCCGTGACAGCGGCGCACCAGTTCTGAATCGCCTCGGCACCTACGCGATACTCGGTATGAGCCTGCGCATCCGCACCCTCGCAGGGGGGGTTGACCGCGAAAAAGGTCGTCTTGAGGGGAACACGCTGGCAGCCATTGAACGTCGGCATTCCTGACTGCGTCCTGATTTCCCTCCCTAATTGTTGCCACCGGGAAGAGCTATGAGAGCCGTTCACCGACCCTGAACCGGCGCTGGCATGGCTGCTGCAGGAAGGCTCGGTATGGAGCGACCTCGTTGAGGCGCGTGCAGGGAAAGCTTCACAGTGAGCCCGTGCTCTCCCGCGGCAGCTCTGAGGTGGGCAGGACGAACATAGCGGCCATCATTCAACGCGGCATCATGAACAGCGCAATGATCAGAATCAACGTCGCTTTCCTCTTCCGTTCATTCATCATTCCTCATTCTCTTCCTACGCCTTCTCTCCCCTGGCTCCGTATCCCATCACCGCTTCCTGGGTCACGATGATGAGCACCCCGTTCACGACCTTCAGGCTGAAGACGGCCTTATCCTTGAAGGCAATCTCCTGTACCTGCTTCCCGGTGGTCTTGTCGAGGATCACCACCTTCGAGTTGCACTGGGCGGTCTTGGCGGGATCGAGTTGATTGAGGGCGGCCATCACGTGCGAGTCGGTAACAATGAGGTCGGCGGCAAACGGCAGTTCCTTGAAGGTTGCCTCCCATCGCTGCCGCCCGGTCTCGAGATCGAGTGCCTTCAGCATGCCGTCGTGCCCCGCCCGCGAGCAGACGAAGATCGTCCGGCCGTCGGTCACGATGCTGTCCAGGAGGTCGCGGCCGTCTCGCGGCGCCAGTGACCACAGTGCCCGGCCCGTCTCCGCGTCCAGCACTTCGATGCTCAGGCCGGACGCCGACGTCATTATGAGTTCCTTGCCGCCGGGCTTGTCGGGCGGGATGATCCTGAACATCGTGATGTCGCCCGATCCGGCATGGCGTGCCCAGACCTGCCTGCCGAGCTCGCCCGCCCGTACGTCGTAGCAGTAGATATCCTGTCCGATCGGCACGCACACGCGGCCGCCCGCCAGCTCGAAAATCCCCAGCGCCGCCCGGGCGGGGCAGCGGATCGGACCCAGCATCTTCAGCTCCGCACCCGTCTCCGCCGAATAGCAGCCCACGTAGACCTGCCAGTCGGCGTCGGCCTCAAGCACCATGACCATGTTCCCGATCACATGGGGATCCGAGATCGGCCTGTGGCGAAGCTCCTGCTTCCAGATCTTGTTGCCCGTGGTGACATCCCACAGGGCGGCCTCGTGCGGGGTGCGCACTACCTGCTGCTGCGGCACCTGCACTTGCCCCTGCGGCATCACCTGG
This sequence comes from Planctomycetota bacterium, assembly GCA_035528775.1. Classification (GTDB taxonomy): domain Bacteria; phylum Planctomycetota; class PUPC01; order JABMSA01; family JABMSA01; genus DATKYA01. The sequence goes on from DATKYA010000294.1 coordinate 3,725, forward strand.
ATGACCATCCCGCGCATCTCGCTGGCGCCGGGCGTCACGCTCACCAGCTTGCCGCCGTTGAGCAGGGTCAGGCCGTCCTT
>DATKYA010000295.1:0-28538 GCA_035528775.1 Planctomycetota bacterium
CGGCCGGGAAGGTGCAGAGTACCTGCGAGATCTTGCCGTAGGGCCGCACGAGGCACACGGCAGATCTGCCGGGACCGGGGAAGCTGAGGCCGGTCATGATCGGCAGCCGGGCGGTGTGGCCGTCGCGGCGCACGCCGAACACCTGCGTGGTCATGATCTTCTCGCGCTGCGAGTCGGGCCCGCGGCCCGTCACGTTGCCGTAGGCGGCCACGTTGTAGCTGAGGTCGCGGTTGCCCAGGATGATGTCCGGCTGTTCCAGCCAGACGATCAGGAATGAGTGAGCAAGGAGCGTAAACGCTGTAGAATGAACAAGGACGGGTTTTGGGCGAGGGACAATGGCGGCAATGCCCAGCTCATTCTCTTTCGGCCTGACCCCGGAGGCGACGCCCGAGTGGCGGCGCGCAAAGCGCGCTGTCACTCGGCGCTTCCACCGGATTGTTGGCCGTCGGCCATTGTTCTTTGCTTTCCGTTCGCGATAACCCTCCACTGTCTTACGTCAGGATCCCAGACCAATTGATCCCCGACTTCGTCATACCACTTTCGGTAGACAAGCCAATAGGAGCAACTGTATTTGTCATACGGGTCAGGTGCGATGGGTCTTGGCTGGATGTCATCCGAAACAGAGAAGTTCACTGTGGTCAGTGCCTCAGTGCGGCAGTCGGAGTTGGCTTCGTTGAGGCAGTCAATGAGGCTCTGAAGCGGCCTCCCTGCGCCCGGATGAAGCCAAGGCCTGGGACGCCAGCCGTTGCGTGTTGCGGTCACTGCTGTTGCTCACTAATTCGGCGAGGAGTTCAATATGAGCAGCAGGCACTGACTCCTGAGGGCACTGGGCAATACGCTGACCAAGCAGTCGGATCAGGGCTGACGTCTCCGTCTTGCTCGCCTTGGGGGTCTGCCATAGTGATCTACAGACAATCTCGAGGTTATCGGCAAGTAGCAGCTTCTGCTCGGCCTCGACCCTCACTCGCTGCTGGCCCTGCGAGTCGGTGCACTGTCGGACCCACGCCACAAGCTGATCTTCCGTTGAGACGGAGGTCTGCAGGCGCCCGACCCGGCAGACTGTGACTCCGAGCACCTAACCCAGCCCAGCGGCCAAGGAACGCAACGAATCGTGAACTAGTCACCGCTTGACTCTCAGTCTTGTTCTTCCTTTTCCGTCGTCTGCTGCAATACTTTCTTCGCGCCCAGCTCGACCATGCTGGCGTTGCTGTTGGTCCAGAAGGTACCGTCGCCGCTGTATCGGTATTCTATATCGATATCCTCCGGGAGGCTCTCGGCGAAGGTTGCGAGGTTGTACTGTTCGGCACCCCCGTAGGCGTGGATCAGGAGTTCCAGGCGGGTGGCCTCGGCCCTTTTCTTAGCTTCGATGACGTCGGCTTCAGCCTGGCCGAGGGTCCTCACGATCTGCGCGTCGATCTCGGCGGTGCTCTTCTTGAGGCCGGCGACGGTGCGGTCGGCTCCCGCCCTGATCTCGGCGGCCCGTTTCACGCCCAGCTCGCGCTCTTCCTGGACGAGCGCCTGAGTTTCGGCGTTGAAATCCTTGATGGCAATGTCGACCATGCGCTCAGCTTTTTCGAGCTGTGCGGCGACGGTGTCGCGCTCCTGCTCGAACTTGAGGGTGATTTTCTCTTCCTCGGCTATCATCCGGGCCTGAATGGTGGCTTTGATGTCTTCGTCTGGGTGGAACCCGCGCACAAGTGCGATGAGGAAGTTTATTCCCTTTTCCTCGCCCATTTCCTTGAGGGCCTCGGTCGCCTCCTGCTGGAATCTTTCGCGTGTGGTTCCCTCAATAAACTGCTGGGTGGTGAGGTTTGACCCGGCGTTTTTGCAGATACTGAGAACCTGCGGTTCGATGACTTTCGACTCCACCATTCCCACGGTCCCGTATTTGCGGATGATGCGCGGCGCGTTTTCGGGAAAGATGCCCCAGACCACTGTGAAGTCGAGGTGCATCTGCTTGCCGTCGGCTAAGGGGAACGATACCCCGGAGCCTTCCACGATGTGCTGGACTGTTGTGCCTTCGATATTGACGTTCTCGTATTCGGTTGCGATGTCCCACACACGGTAGCCCACTTCCACGCGATCGACCCTGATCTTTTCCGGATTGATGTTGTAGTACCCGGAGGTGAGGACGGTGTCGAGTACGCCCTTGCCTTTACCTTCGCGGAGCGTTTGCACGCCCACATAGCCCGGGGGGATGATGGTTGCTTTTGTGAGCTGTAGCTTGCCGGGGGACGCTTCGATGATCTTCTGGCCGAATCTGTTGATCCGCCAGGCGCCGGGGGTGAGCACAGCTTCCTGCAGGCCTTTCTCGTCGGGGCCGGCCAGAAAACGGCCGGGCGGCAGGTCTTTGCCGATGTTGTTCTTGACGAGGAGAATCTCGCCTGCCGGGATGAGAACGTCTCTGACCTCTTCGACGTCGTAGGTCCATGGATTGAGATCCAGATAGCGGCCCGGCCCGCGAAGCTGCTCCATCACCCCTTTTTCGCCTTTCTCAGCATATTGGCCTGTGGGCGCGTCCTTGCCGGTCTTTCGAGACACTTGCAGGGAATAGCCGTAGGGGCACCATTTGTAGCAGAATATCCAATTCCACACGAACATTCCGACGAAGATGAGGATTACGATCGCGGGTATCGCGAGAACGATTTTCATTTTCATATTCTATCTCCAGTCCTGGATCGTGGTTTTGATTTCGCATCAACGCACGTAGGCGAGGCTTGGTCTGCGCCCCACCGTTCCTCATTTCTCAGCTTTCGAGGCTTCTTCGTCCTCATCGTCGAGCGATGCAAACCGTTCGAACAGACTCGCAAACGGGCCCTCTGTATTGGAGAGGATTCTGTGTATGCCCGGCGAGAGCTTCTTGATGAACTGGTATTCCGCGTACTTGTCGCCGGTCTCGAATGCCGTGACCTTGGCTTTCACGGCCTCGGCCTCAGCTTGGTTTTTCATCACGGTTACGGCGGCTTCGGCCGTTCCGGCCTCCCGCACTTGAGCGGCTTTGTCCTTTGCCGCCTCCAGCATGATTTCGGCCACGGCCAGGTCCTTCTCGGCCTTGGTCACCTCGACGGCCCTGTACTGCTCGCCGGCCCTGACTTCCGTGGCGACCATTTCGCGGATTCCGCCGCGCTGCATCTCGCGGTCCTTGCTACGCTCCTGTATGACCTTCGCCAGGCGGCCGCCTTCCCGGATGGGCTCGCCGTTATCGTCCAGCTTGGGCGTACCGCCCTCGATGATCGGTTTGCCGCGCTCATCGAGCACCGGTTTGCCGTCCTCGTCCAGCTTGGGCGTGCCGCCTTCCATGGCAATGGTGCCGATCTGGGTCTCTATCTCCTTCTCATACTGGTCAATCTCTCGCCTCGAGATTTCGCGCCTGCCGTACTGCTGGCGGATCACGGGGGGCGGCTCGGTGGCGCGGATCACGAAGGACCTTATCAGTACGCCCTCGGCCGCGCACGATTCCCGCAGCCGGCGCTCAACTTCGTTTTGGACCTTGATGCGCGTGTCGCCCCTTATGTAGTCTACTGCGCGGTGCTGCCCGCCGATGGTCCTGAAGTACGACCGCGCGAAAGGCAGGATCAACTTGCGCTGGATGTTGTCTATCCCGCCCGATTTCTTCAGGTCCTGGTCATCCACGTATTTCACGAACAGCTCCGGCAGCTTTTCGATGTCGGGCGCCCATTCGATGACGCCCTCAACCTTGATGCCGAAACCGTACTTGGAGAGAAACGTGACGCCATACTCGTCCCTCATCTCGAACTTCTGGGAGCGGACGTCGATGGCCGTGACCATGTGAACGTGCCTGTTCGAGTACTGCGGGTGAGTTCCTGGCGGGAGCAACTGGGGCTGGGTGCCACGCTCGCCTTCCTTTACTACAAACTCATTGGGGTTTTCCGGCCAATCGCCCACCTTGAGCGTTACCACACCCATGAAACCGGGCTCGATTTTCACCATGGGAACCTCTTCCACGTCGAAGGCCCAGAGGTTGATGTAGTACCGCCCAGGTGTCAGCGGCTCGGCCAGAATGCCCTTTTCATCCTTATCCCTGGCGATAACGTCTCCCAGCGGGAGCGGCTTGCCGTACTTGCGGATCAGGATCCCCACTTCCGCCTGATCTATGACAGTCGCCTTGATCGGCTTGGGCCACGACCAGTAATAGGGGTTGCGGAAGTGCCGCCCTTCGCGCAGGATCTCTAACTGCGGACCGCTGAACTCCGGGTCCGGCGCCAGGATCATGTCGTTGGTCAGGTTCTTGCCGGTCTTGTGCAACAGCGGCACAAACTCGCCCTTGTCGACCTGTATCCTGCAGAAAGACCAAAAGTAAACGGCTACGACAAACACAATAGCAGCGATGGCGGCCACCACGGTCTTCGCAATAGAGCCCGAGTCGAAGCCATACCCGTTGCCCCTGTCGCCGCTTCCCGCATCATAACGATCAATCATGTCTTTTCCTCCTGAAACCAAATGAAAACGTCGAGCTACCTGCGGCGCTCGCCCTGCAGTCAGTAAGGGTGATCGGCTGCCCGGGACAGATCCTTTGCGTTCGGCAGCCGCCGCAGCCCCGTCTGATACACCCCACGGGCGATGAAACGCGCGCACATGATACAACATTCCCCTTCGGAAGTCAAGCATAACCCGAAGGAATTGGCCCTGCGCGGGTACATCGTGACCCACCCCCTGCATCGCTGAGGTGCAGCGGTGACAAATCAGGAAAGAGATTGCGTGAGGCCTTGCGGCCGTTCATTCCGAGCACTTGCTCTGCAACCTGTTCCGAACGTAGATCAGGTCGAGAATGTTGACCGCGCAATCGTCATTGTAATCACCCGGCAGCCGCCAGCCGTATTGGGCAAGTACCGTGTGCCGGTCGCCCATCGTCACCTCCAGTTCATTGAACGGACTGCCTTCGCTCAGAATGACCGGCACGTTGTCCACCACCCAGAACTCGAAGTAGTACGTCTTCCCGCCGATGCCGAACGAGTTTCCCATCCGGTGGCCCACGCCGGCCGTGCCGAAGCCGATTCGCGGGGCGTTGCGGGTGATCCGCGCTTCCTTTCCGAAGGCCTTGCGAATCGCCTCCGCCAGCTTCCGGGCCGCCGGCATGAACGTGGGCTGCTCGGCGCTGATCGAGATGCCCTCCGGCCCGCGCTCCGCCAGGAACTCGATGATCTGCTTTTCGCCGATGACGACGTGCTCGCGCGGCTTCTCCCTGCCGGCTGCAATCTTCTTCACGGCCTCGCACACCTGTTCGTCGCTCAGCCCGCCGTGCACGCGGTTGCCCTCGTACAGGCGGATCACGCCATCGGTGGACAACGCCAGCATGCGCGCCATCGACGGTTCGATCATCGTCTGCAGCGTCAGCGAGCCGCCCTTCTTCTCGAACGGCACCGCACAACCCAGCGAGATATCGTAGATGCCGGTCACGTCGCCGCGGTCCACCTGGATGGCGAGTTGCTTGCTGCTCATTTCGAGCTCAAGCGTGCCGGGTGCAGGCCGTAGGCGCCCTCGCGGTTGAACACTTCCATGTACGTGTTGGTGTTATCGGGGCCGCGCCGGAAGATCAATTCCACCGAGCGCGGCGGCGTGGCACGGTACCAGAAGTAGTCGCGGTAGCGCTGCGTGCTGCGCGGCCAGGTGCCTTCCGCGTAGGCGGCGTCGTACGTTGACGATCGCGGGCATTCTTCGTCGATCACCCTGCCTTCGTTGTTGAACTGCACCTTCTGGAACAGCATCTCCACCCACCGGAAAATCCCCTGCTGGAAAACCGAGCCTTGCGGCGCGTGCGGCCAGTTGCTGCCGTAGTGCTGCCAGTAGACCAGCGACAGGAACGACTCGCGACCGACGGGGTACCCGATGGCGACGGCCTGCCCCTTGCCGAATGTGTTGCGAACGACGGCCGGCTTGCCGTCGCCGCTGTAGACTTCGAGCACCTCGGCGCCGTCCCGCGGCTTGAACGTGCAGAACAGTGTTTGCATGGTGTCGGCGGCGGTGTCGCGGTAGCGCTTGTCCGGCTGCCACACACCTTCCGGGCCGTCCTTGCGGGGCGAGGTGAGGGGCGAGTGCGCCACCGTCGCGCGCCCGATGAACGACTCGAAGTCCGCCCCGAGCACGTCGGCGAGCTGGCCCGGCATGCGGGCGTCCATGTTCTCGTCGTGGATCGCCGCGGCGCTCGTGGCGATGAGGATGCCGCCGTTCGACACGAACTGCCGGATCTTCTCCGCCACGTCTGCCGGCAGCGCCTGCACGGCCGGCATCACCAGCATCTGGCAGGCACTCAATCCGCCCGCGCGGATCTGCTCCTCGGTGAGCATGTCCTGGCTGAGGCCGATCGAATCAAGAATCCGCCCCCAGCCGATGCAGCCGATCTTGTTGTAGTTTGCCGGGCCAACGTTGAAGCCGTACGTGCCGCCCACATAGTCGCTGATGAACGACTGGAACTTGCCGGACGTATCGGACAGCAGCAATGCGACCTGCGGCGCCGGCCGGGTGTTGAGCATCTCGGGGGCCATGCCCTGCGCGCGCTCGTGGAACCGGCGCCAGCCCAGCAGCGAGCTGAATTCCCACCGGAGATCGTAGTAGAACACCTGCTCGCCCCAGATGAACCCGCGCACCTGCGGCAGCGAGAACAGCGTGAGCGTGTCGTGGGCGTAGCCGCTCATCGCGTACTGCGAGTATGCATCGCCCGCGCCCGCGTGTGTAAACGCGATCGAGTAATGGCTCGGCGAGTAGGCACGGCGCAGGTTGTCCCAGATGTTCTCCAGCGAGAAGCCGAGCGGGATCAGCCCCAGCTCGCGGATCAGCCGCTCGTTGTTGCGGCCGGTCATCGCTTCGTTGGCCTCGGCCACTTCCGATGAGAACGAGCACAGGGGCAGGCCGCGGTCGATCTCGCGCAGTGCCTGCACCTGCGGACGCAGATAGTCGATATACTCCTGCTCGCGCCAGCAGACGAGGTCGATCATCATTCGTTTCTGCCCGGGATCGGCGGTGCCGGCGGTCTGGAGTTTTTCGGGGATGATCGCGCCCGACGCGTCGAACTGTGCGCCCCAGCGTGCCCGCGGGTCGATCTTGTTTTCCGCCAGCCATCGGCGGAACCGGGCCGTCGCCTGCTCGCCTGCGCACCACGGCAGGGTGGAATCAAGCTCCACAGCCAGGATTCGCACGCCGGCGTCGCGCAGCCGCCGCACGAGCGCCTGGGCGTACCGGCCAAACGCCTCCGCCACCTCGCCGTCGAACATGTTCATCGGGGTGCGCTCCGGCTTTGCCGACACCTGGCTGAACGCGAAGGCGTCGCCCCGCCGCCGGTTCTCGGTGATCGGCTTGCCGTCCGGCCCCACGAGGACGGCGCGGTCCCCGATCCGCTGCCGCAGCCAGTCGGACGGGCTGTCGGAGAACGACAGCAGGGGCAGGATCAGCCCGAGATCGTGCTGCACGACCATGCTGGCGGCTTCGTCGATCTTCGACCAGTCGTACTTCCCCGGCTCGGTCTCGACGACCGACCAGTCGAACAGGTCGGCGTCGTACGGGCGGATGAAGCTGACGCCGGCCTCCTGCGCCTGCTTCAGCAGCCAGTCGGGCGGGTATCCGTGCAGGTTCAGCACGTGAAGGTAAGCCTGGGGGCGGATGGCGATGCACCAGCCGAGCTCGAAGCCGTCGCCCACGGCGTTGCGGATGGACGGCGGCACGTCGGGATAACTGGCCGCGGGCAGCGTCTGCAGCCGGAACGGCGCCTTGGCGGCCGCCGCTTCGTTCACGGCGGAAATCGCGTCCTTCAGCATACGCCGCGTCTTCTCGTAGAATACCGCGGTGCGGGCCGCCGCCTCCGGGATGAACCCGCGGAACGCATCCAGCTCCTCTTGCAGGTTCGGGTGCTCCTTCGCACTCGAATACGAATGCAGGGAAGCGGATGTCACGTCCATCGTGTAGAGGTAATCGAACAGCCACGTGCCTTCGAGGTGGACGTCCTCCGCGATGGCTTCCGGCTGTCGAGTGCGAAGCCTCGGCCGTAGGTGAAGACGGTCTTCAGATCCTGTGCGTTCTTGACGGCCCGCATGGCGAGCGTGCGGCACTGGTCAAACTGCTCGAGCGCGCGGGACACCTCAGGCCGCAGGTCATCGGCGCCGGCCGAGGAACCGCCGGCCATCATCATCAGCGCGATCGCCGGAAGCACGAACCCGAAATGCACGGTGCGTTTCATCCCGTTCCCCTGAGGCGGACAAGCCGCAGCCAAGAAAGAATGCCACGAAGATACGAAGGAAACGCACGAAGAAGACGAATGATGGGATGAAGAGAACGATGAAGGATGAACGATGAACGGACGACACCGAGCGGATGGCTGGCTTCTTCCGTTCATCGTTCATCGTTCATCGTTTATCCTTCAGCTCGGGTGCAGGCTTTTCGGCCTTCTTCGTGCCCGGCGTGATGATCAGCACGACCGGCGTGCCTTTCGGTGGGGCCGTCTTCTTGTTCACGATGTAAACCGTGTCGTCGCCGCCGCTGGCCAGCGGATTGTCGATCACCGACAGCGGGTCGTGGAAGACGGTGACGATGGATTTGTCCCGGTTGGCCATGTAGTAGTCGTTGCCCTGGTCGTCCTTGGCGAACTTGGAGCCGATGAACACCCACTCGATGTGCTCCATCGACGTGTTCTTCTTCGTGTCGAACATCAGGTCTTCGGCGCGCTTGCGGATGGTCTTGCCGTTTTCCTCCCACTGCACTTCGATGATGACGGGATCGCCGAAGGGGATGGCGGGATCGCCCTGGTATTCGGGCCCGCCGCCGGGCTTGAGACCCAGGAGCAGCAGAGAGAGGTGCAACTGCCATGCTTCGCCGCGGATGGCGACCAGGCTTTCGTATTCCTTGCCGCCCTCGGCGCAGGCAAACAGCTCCAACTGGCCTTCGTCCAGGCAGATTTTGCCGTCCACCTCGATGGTCTTCTTTTCCTTGTCGAGGCGGATGGCCTTCGGGTCGGGCTTGTTCTGCTTGTCGAGTGCGGCAGCGGGGTCGGCGCTGGCGGGATCGGCTTTCGTGGCCTGATCCGTGCCGCTGCCGGGCTCCTCGCCGGCAACAGCCGTGAAGCTCAACACCAAGCAGACGAGCAGTGCCGCGATGAGAGCAGGTGTGGAAAGCAGTAGCAGCCCGTGTAGGGGCGGACTTCCGACAATCGAGTCTTCGAGATTGGCGGAATCGTCCGCCCATCTGGATGCCTTATGGGGCTGGCGGTCAACAAAGCCTTCGCACGGTCGGGCGGACGATTGGCGACGACCGAGGCGGTCGTCCGAAGACTCGCCAAGTCCGCCCCTACGTCCTCGGTCGATACATTTCAAACACGCGATGCGGCGGATTCTATGAATACCCATAGCATCTCCAATGAAACGGGCCGGACGCCCCAACGGCGCCGGCCCGGCAGATACGTCACTGCGACCGACCGTTGTGAGGCGGAGGTCCCTGCGCCTCCGCGCGGAGCGGTCACCAGTCCCGCCATCGGGCGCCCGGCACCTGCGGGCCTTTCGGGATTGGTGCCGAGAACGCAATCTCGGCGTAGCCCACCTTTATGCAGGAGTTGAGCACCTGCAGCACGTAGTTGTACTGTGCTCTCGGGTCGGGGTCGATCGTCACGGGCTGATCCGCGTTGATCCCGTACAGCACCAGGAGCTTCTGCTCGAGGTCGGCGACGGTCGGATACTCGGTATCGCCGAGCTTGTAGACCGGCTTGGTGTGCCCGGGCTTCATCATCACGCGGATCACCAGTTCTTCCTCGGGCTCGAAGCTGGGCACGTTAAGGGGGTTGGGGCCGCGATCCTTCGGAAGGAAGGCATTGAGCCTGCCAGCCGGCTCCTTGAACTTCGTGCCGAGCAGGAAGAAGATGAGCAGCAGGAAGGTGACGTCGATCATGGACGTCATCTGCATCTCGATTTCGGAGCTGCTTGCGAGGCGGCGTCTTTTCATCAGTTGGTGCCCCCTTTCAAGCTCGTTGTACTCTCAGTTACGCCGATCTTGGCGGCGAACGAGAGCTTGTACACCTTGTGCTTCACGCACAGTTGCATGATCTCCTGGATCACGCCGAACTGGGAGTCGCTGTCGGCACGAATGAGGATCGGCTTCTCCGACACGTTTTCCCTCCTGCTCTGGTGGATCGATGCCTCGATTTTGATGACCTTCTCGAGCTCGTCGAGGGTGACGGGATACTTGCCGACGTAAACCTTGCCCGCCTTGTCGATGTTGATGGTCTGCCTGCCGGCCTCGCCTTCGTCGGGGACGGCTTCGGTCACCCGGGGGAGGGTGAGCTCGAGCGACTCCTTGGTGGCGAGGTCGGTGCAGAGCATGAAGAAGATCAGGAGCTGGAACACGACGTCGATCATGGGCGTCATGTTGATCCGTTCGCCCTCTTGTGGTTTCGACTTGATTTTCAGCATGGCGGAATCCTCCTCTCGATCAGCTCGCGGCCTTCTGGGCCGGCTTGAACCTCCTCATCAGGTCGGTGGCGATCGCCATGGTTTCCAGATCGAACCGCATTACCCTGTTCCGGAAGTAGTGATACCACGCCATCAGGGGGATAGCGACCACGAGGCCCTCCACCGTAGTGATGAGGGCCATCGAGATGCCGCCGGCGAGGTCGGACGGGTTGGCGGCGACGCCCTTCTCGGCCAGCACCGCAAACGAGATCACCATACCGACCACGGTGCCCAGCAGCCCGAGCATCGGGGCAATCGTATAGATCAGCGTGAGGTAGCTGAGCTTCTGGTGCATAGCAAGGGCGGACATCTCCGCTGCATCGCCCATCGCCTCTTCAATGGCTTCGAAGCCCTTGTCGACCCTGGAAAGCCCTGCGCCGACGATCCGGCTGAGCAGGTTGTCATCCGACTCGCACAACTGCAGTGCCTCTTCGTACTGCTCCTGCTCGAACATGTCTTCGAGCTCGGCGATGAAATGCGGCGGCAGCAGCTTGGTGCGCTGCAGTGTGATGAAGTCTTCGATCACCAGTGCCAGGCCGATGAACGACAGGAGAATGATGATGCAGCCAACGTAGCCGGACTTCACGAGCAGGTCCCACAGGCTCATTCTGGTGGCAGCGACGGGGGCGGCAGTATCGGCGGGCGCGGCAGGCGCAGTGGCCGCCGGGGCTGCCGGGGCTGCCGGGGCAGGCTCACCTGCGTCCACCATCGTCGCCACCAACGTGATCAACAGCATTGCGATAACCAGCCAAGAAGTTCTCATGATCTTTTCAGCTCCTTTCGAACGTATCTGTCGTTTGCAACCACATGAATCCCCATATATTCAGACGCGTACCGAACGCGGCGGTTCGGTTCATTTCACGTTGAGAGCCTTCACGCCGGGGAAGTTGGCGTAGTCGCGCTTCAGCTCGGCGAACAACTCCTTGGCCCGATCCTTCTGCCCGAGGGCATTGAAGCACTGCACGGCTCCGATCAGCGACCGCGGGTATTCGTCGCCGACGGCAGAACCGAGCACGGTGACAACGCGCAGGTACTCCAGGAGTGCTTCCTTGGGCTTGCCGGCGGCCATGAGAGCGCCGCCGATGCCGTTGTAGCACTGTGCCACGATCGTGCTCAGCCTGATCTCGCGGGCGCTGACGGAGCCATCCATTTCCTTGACCGACTTGTCGATGATGTCGCGGAAGATCTTCAGACCGTCGTCGGTCTTGCCGCTGAGGACGAGTGCGGATGCCTTCAGCCGCTGGCCGGCGAGGGCGATATCGGGGTTGGAGCGCTCCACCTCGCGGATCAGTGCGTCGAGGTCCTTGATCGCCTTGTCGTATTCCTTCTTGCCGACGAGGGCTTCGGCCATCTTCACCTTTGCCTTGTAGTAGAGATCGTCGCAGAACGTGGGTCTGCCCAAGGTGGAATCGATGGCGTTGCCCACCACGGCATAGCTCTCGATCGCCTTGTCCCACTGCCCCTGTCCGAGCTGGATATCTCCGAGGGCGATGTGAGCATGGGGGACGAACTTGGCCTTGGGGTGGTCGGCGAGGAGTTTCCTGAGGGCTTCTTCGGCCTTGTCCAGCTTTCCCATCTGCAGGTTGCACAGGCCGATGTTGTAGGTGCAGGTGGATTCGACGTAGAACTTGCGGGCCCCCCTGACCTTCATTGCCCGCTCGTAGCGGCTGATGGCATCTTCGTATTCGCCGTTGCTGCGGGCGCGTTCGGCGGCGATGAAATCGGGCGAGCGATCGCCCCACTCGATCGATTCAACCTCGCACTGGCGCACCCTGCCTTCGACGGCGGCGCTGGTGTAGGAGACGGCTTCGTAGGTTTCCTCCGTGACCGTACCGCTGATGGTGGTCCCGCGTTTCATGCGGATGATGTCATCAGCGGCATGAGCGGCCGCGGAGCCGATCAGCGCCGCCGCCAACGCAATTGAGAGCGTTCTTCCCAGGCCAAGTGAAGAGGTGGTTGTCATTTCTTCTCCACGTATTCATTAATCTGATCGATGAGTTCCCTCGCCTGTCTGGCAAGGTCCGCCTGTTCCGGCGGAAGCTTGGCATCGCTGGCGATGCGGCCGAGAACCATGACGAACCTGTTGCGCCGGTCGGTGCCGCCCATCTCCGGGCGGAGGAGGAAGGTGGTCTTGAGCATTCTGAGGAGCATTTCGTACTGCTTCATCTCGACCATGCACTCCGACGCGTCGACCGAGGCATCCCACCACGTGTCGCCGCCGGCGGGAACGTTCTGCCGAATCTCCATGAAATCCTTGAGGGCATCGGCGTATTTCCTGCTCACCTTGCGGGCGAGGGCGAGGCCCTGCTTGGCCTGCCAGTGGCGTGGCGGCCTGGGTGCCCTGGGATCATTCTCGCGCATCTTCGCGTATTCCGCATCGTATTTCTTCACGAGTTTCTCGTAGATGTCCATGGCATCTGCGAGCTTGTTGAGCACGATGAGGTAGCCGGCCTGCACCAGCCGGACGCTGTCCAACTCGTCCTCACGCTTCGCCTCGTTCCCGAACTCGTCGAGGAAGCTCTTGGCGAGAGCCAGCTTGGGGTCGACCGGGACGGCCTGGCCATGCTGGGAGAAGAGCATGATGACGTAGTAGATCATATCGAATCGCTGCTTTTCCGGCAGGAAGGCGAGGTTCGGGTCGAGCGTGAGCACCTGCTGGAAGTGCTCGACCGCCTTGGCGTAGCTTTTCCCGGCTTCTGCCGCATTGCCGTCTTCCGCCTGCTTGCGTGCCTGGGTATCCAAAGCCATCGCCACGCGGCAGGTGATGTCCGCGATGCCGGAGGAGTCTTTGAACTCCTTCAGCTCGAGCAGTTCCTTCTCGGCAGCCTCCGGTTCATCCAACTTGGCGAGTGCCATGGTGCGGAGGTGCAGCACGTAGGGATGGATGTCGGTGGCTTGGGGGTACTTCGTTCTGATGCCGGCGCTCATCTCGATGAACTTGCGGACGCGGGCAACGGCAAACGTATCGAGCAGCTCGAGAGCCTCCTGTGCGGATGCAGGGACCTTCTCGTGCACGGGCTGGAGCATAGCGGCGGCGGCGGTCTTGATCACGTCGGAGAGGTTCCTGACGTCGGAGCCGCTGCGCTTGATCTCGGCCCGGTAGAACGACTCCGCCGTGTTGTCGAGCATGAGCCTCCCGAGCTTGTAAACTGCCCGGCACTCGAGGTTCTGCCGCAGGCGTACGCGGTCTGCTGCCGGAGGATTTTCCTGCGACCACTTGAGGAAGGCGTCGTACAGCTTCACGGCCTCCGCTCGCTTCTCCACGCCCCTGGCGAAGTGTTTCGCCTTCAGCTCGCGGTCGGCGATCATGTCGGTGCACTGGGCGATCTCGTAGAGGGCGGAATCGTAGACGGATGCGGCCTTGGGGGTGATCCGGCGGTAGACGTCGAGGGCCTTGTCGAGCTGGCCCTGCTCCGCGAGGTCTCTCGCCTCGATGATCAGGAATTCCTCCTCGCCAAGCTGCTTGCGCGTCTTGATGTAGAGGGCCTTGTCGAACTCGTCGCCCGTCTTGTCGAGCTGTTTCTTGAGGCTGAGGATCGCGATGAACTGGCTCTTCTCCACGTAGTCGTACTTCCTGGGATCGAAGCGGCAGCCGAGCCAGTCGCCGGTCACGTAGGCGTCGTAGTAGCGCTCGGTATGGTAGTAGCACATCGCCAGGAAGTAGCCGGCCTCGGCTCGCGCGCTCTCCCGGCCTTTCGGGTTGGCGAGCACTTTCCGGAAGGCGGCGGCGGCCTCCAGGTATCTCTTGTCCTGGTAGAGCACGCGGCCTTCCGCCATCAGGACGGTGGGATCGTCGGAATCGGGAAAGATCTTCTTCGCCCATTCGTTGATGATATCCTGGGCGGTGCCGGCCCACTTGGGATTGGTATTGATGAAGGTGCGGCAGATTTCCATGCCGGCGTCATAGTACTTTCGGGCGGCTTCGGGGAGCGGCCCCTGCCCGGCCTGCGTCTTGAGCTTGAAGGCGGCCGAGAAGTAGATGGTTGCCTTGTAGAGCCTGGCCTTGGTCTCATCGTCGCCGCCGATACGGAGTTGCGAGATGTATGCGATCAGCGTTTCGTTCGCGTTGAGGGCGGCCTCGAACTTCCCGGCCTTGGTCAGTGTGTCGACGAGATCGAAATGTGCCCGGCGAATGAGATCGGGCACGCGCAGTTCGCGGGGCGTTGCGAGCACCCTGCGGAACGATTCCTCGGCCTTGGCAAGATCGCCTTCCTTCTTGCTCACCAGCCCCAGGTAGTAGTAGGAGTAGGACTCGAGGCTGGTCCCTTCGCCTTCGAAGGAGACCTGTTCAAGCTTGTCGAGCAGTGCCTTGAGGAGTTCCTTCCGCTTGGCATCGGCCGGCCTGGTGTCGTAGAGTTCGAGGTGGGCGTAGAGTGCCATAGCGATGCGGAAGTGCACGACGGTCACCTGGAAGTAGGCGTCGTCAAGCTCCTGCTCGAGTGCCTGCGTCTCTCGGGGATTCTTGTTGTTGGTGGCGAGGATGTGCTGGATTTCGTCGATGCGTGCGTTGCGGAGAAGGATGAGCTGCCCGAAATCATTCTCGGCCTGGGTGAAGAGGGCGTCGGCTTCCTTGAACACCTTTTCCTTCTCGTTGTCGGGAAGCTTTGCGATGCCGGCGGCGAGGATGGCGGCCTGACGCTGCTTGAGGATTGCGGCCTGTTCGGCGTATTCGACGGTCTTGGCGGTTTCGGGGCTGGCGGCGACGGCCTGCTTGAGGGCGTCTTCGGCCTTCTTGACGAGGGCGAGCTGCTCTTCTCCCGACGCGCTTTCGGCGGAATCGAGCAAGGCGGCGGCCCTTCCGAGGGCGATCCTGCCCTTCTCGATGGGGTCTTTTGCGGCGGCGACCATCTGCTGGCCGAATTTGTCGGCGAGGTCGGAGTAGCCGCGCCGCGAGATCGCTTCGAGGAACTTGAGATCCCACTCGAAGGAGGTCATGGCCATCGACTGACAGCCGGCGGCCGCCGCAATCACAAGGCCGAGGATGAATCGTGAAGCTCTCAACTCACACCCCTGCACTAGTAAACGAAGCGAGAGGGGGAAAGTTCGTACCGATGGCCCCATTAAATAAGGCGGGGGGTCTTTGCAGGCCCCCCATGAAGCTGGCCGAATGGCCAGACCCATTGTCCATCTTCGGAGGACAAAATGCAACAGCTTTCCGGCTGCGGTGAGGCTGTGCCAAGTCCGTTACGGGCACGTGTTGGTCAGCCGTGTCCGGAGATAGATCAAGTCCATGATGTTGATTCTGCCGTCTTCATTGACGTCGGCGCGCCAGTTGTCGCCGCTGTTGACGTCGAGGTTCAGCCTGCCTCTGACGAAGATGAGGTCGAGGATGTTGACGATGCCGTCGTAGTTGACGTCGCCGCAGCGCGTGGGGGAAAGGACCGTCTCGATGGTGACGGAGCCGGGGACGACCTCCAGGGGGATGTCGCCAAGCATGTTTGCCGCCCAGGTCTTCTGCATTTCACCGTCGATCTTGAAGGTCTTGCCGTTCGCGTCGGCGGTATAGTCGTAGGTGATGGTCATCAGCAGTGTGCGTGCGGTGATGTCCTTGTCGGGCAGCGGCATCTCGATGGAGATGAAGCCCGCGAGCTGTCGGTCATTGTCGTAGATGCCGACGAGATTGGCGGCGCCGGAGGGGAAGACGGCGCTGTTCTGCACGATGGCCTGGCCGCCAAACTCGGGATTGCCGCCTTGCGTGCTGATGCGGAAGATGGTCTCATCATAGCTGTAGGCGTTGGAGTTGACGTAGGTGTCGAGGATGAAGTTGAGTTCGGTCTGGACGGCCCCCATGTTGCCGAGATTCTCGCCGTAGACGTTGATGGCAAAGATGTTGGGGTCGCCGGCCTTGTAGGCGGGCACGGAGCCGGCGACGGGGCCTTCAATGATGAGCTTGGGGGCGATGTCGATGAAGACTCCGCCTTCCCCATCATACATGTAATCGAGCGGTGCGCTCTTGGATGCTTCGGCGGTGTTGCTGTATCCGCCGAGGTTGGCGGCGGCCCCGTTGGGGTACGGCTCGCGCTCGTAGCGGCTCCCCGGGGAGGCACGATCAATGGCCGGGCTGAATATTGCAATGGATGGATCGGTCGGATTGTAGTCGATCACCCACCGCTCGTCTTCCGGTGTGCTCGGATCATCAACCATGCTCGGGTCGAACCGGCCGAACGATGATATCTCGTGCCAATCCCAACCGTCGAACCACAGGTCGTCATTCGGATCGCACAGGTCGCCACCCGGCACCAACTCTCCCGGGTAGATGAACATGTCTTCGGGAAAAGCGTTCTCGTCCGATTCCCGATGGCGTCCGTAATACAGCGGATCAAAGAAGGGGTAGGCATTGTAGTAGTTCGCCCCGATGCTGCTGCCTGTGGTGATCGGATCCGCGCCCAGTGGCGGAGGATCGGCGGCAATGCCGCCCACCCTGACGCCCCTCATGTACATCGACAGAACGCAGTTCTGCAGTTGCACGTAGGAGTTCTGGAGGGCGACGACGTCCCAGACCGTATCAGGCTCGGGAGCCGGAGGCATGTAGACGCAGGGTCCGGGCCAGTTCGGATTCGGCCACCACACCCAGATGGCGTATTGCCGTTCCCATCGCGGGATGATGCAGTCCGTGATGACGGCCGTGGTATTGTAGAGGGCGATGCCGCGTCCGACCGTTGCCGTGTAGTTTTCAACGATCGAGCAGAACTGGATGCACGGAGCGGGATAGTCGCGGACGTACATTCCGCCGCCCGCGCTGCTCGTGGACTGGTTCTGGGAGATGACGTTCTGGATGATGACGGATTCCGATGCCCAGTTGCAGATGCCGCCGCCCCTGGCGGCCTTGTTGCCGGCCATGTAGTTGGTGGCGATGACGGGGCCGCCGTGGATGGTGTAGATGGCGCCGCCATCGTAGTCGGCAGCGTTTTCCTGGAAGTTGTTGCGGGTGATCACGGCCCGGGTGTCCCAGCAATAGATTGCACCACCCCCGAACGAGCCGGTGGCGCTATTGTTCCAGATGATGTTGTCGGTGATCAGCGGCGAGCCGCCTTCGAGGTACATGGCGCCGCCGGCGCCGGTGAGCCCTGATGCGCCGTTCATGAAGATGAAGTTATTGCGGATCGTGGGCGACGAGTATGTGCAATGGATGGCCGCGCCGCTGCTGTTGTACGTGTAGGCGCCGGTGATGGTGAAGCCATCGACGACGGTGCCTGGTCCTTCGCCTTCCGTGAAGATGAAGGCGCGCGCCGAACAGGTGGGGCAATCGCGATTCACCTTGATGATGCAGCGATCGGGGCCCTTCTGCGAGCGCAGCGTGATCGCCTTTCCGTGGAAATTGAGGTTCCGGTTGCCCGGCCCCGTGTAGGTGCCATCCAGCACGATGACGGTATCGCCGCTGGCCGAAGCGTCGAGCACCGATTGGATGGTGATGCCGGGCCTGACGAACTGTGTGGCGGCATCCGCGCCGCCAGCCCCCAAGCCGGCGACGAAGGCCACGATCAACAAGAGACGCGAAGCACAGTGGTTCATTTGGACAGTCCTCCTAACTACAGCCAAGCTCGATTGCCGATGGTCGAATCCCACGTTTCGGGCGAACGGGCGGGCTATGCGCCCGGCCCGTTCGGCCGCATCAAGAACACATTGCCATGCGGGGCATTAGCTCGCCGGCCCCACGTTCGGCTCCTCTTCACCCTGGATGAGAATATCGGCACGCACCAGGATGATCAGGCTGGTTCTGGTATCCGAGCTTCCCCAGCGGGAGAAGAGGTATTTCAGGATCGGGATATCCCCGAGGATCGGAATGGTAGCCGTGCCCGACTGTTCGTTGGCGCGGGACAGCCCGCCGAGCAGCAGTGTGCCGCCGTCCGGCACGGACGCGAACGTTTCGACGGATTTCACGGTCACTTCGGGCAACTGCACGATCGTGGTGGTAACCGTCACACCGCCGTCGTCGAGGTATTCGGGCACCGATACGGTGACCTCTCGGATCGGGCGAGTCATGTTGCGCATCACGGGGAGGATTTCCATCGTGACGTAGCGGCGGTCGGCGCTGGCGTAGGGCACGACTTCGAAGACCATACCGTCGGTGATGGTGCCGATTTCGGGCGTGCCCTGCACGATGTTGCGCAGGTAGTTGACCTGGGCGGTGACGGCGATGTTGGCGCGCTCGCCATTGAAGCAGGTGAGCCTGGGGCTGGTGAGGATGTTGCCCTTGCGCTGCTTCTGAACGGCATCGAGCAGCACGCGCACCTGGAAGGCGTTCAGATAGGCGAGGTCGAGCAACAGGCCGCCGCTTGAGGTGAAGCCTGAGGATGAGTCCCCCAGCGCGATACCGAGATGGTTGACGTCCGCCATGCCCACGTCGAACGGTCCGCCCACGCGCTTGGCCGAGAACCACTCGTTGGGCTGGGTGACGCCGTCGCCGTTGAGGTCTTTCCAGTAGCGTGTGGGCTCGGGGTTGCGGCCGTAGCCGTCGGGAATGGAGCCGTAGACGCTGTCGTAGCCGTTGGGCAGGCCCTGGTAGCTTTCGGTATCGGTATCGAGGTAGCCGGTGCTCCAGTCGTTGCCGAACTCGTCGAGTGTGTCGTTACCGCGGAAACTGCCGCCTCGGGATATCGGCACGAGGTTGCCGCTGTCGTCCACGGGCGTCCATTGAGACCGGTCGGAGATGGTGTTGACGCCGCCTTCGAGACCGGTCCAGTCGATGCCGATCTCTTCGAGATAGTTCTTCTCGATTTCAATGAAGCGTGCCAACACGACGATCTGCACGGTGCGGGCGCGGCGGAAGCTCTCGAGCAGCTTGAGGATTTCTTGGTGGACCTTGCTGTTGTGCGAGACGACGAGGCGTCCGTTGCGGTACCGGATGGTGTTGACTCCCTGGCCGGCCTCTTCTTCCTTGCACCAGGTACCGGGAGCGATGTTGTTCTTGATGAACTCGATGAGTTCATGGCCATGTGCATCGCGTGCCGCGGAGCTGGCGTCCTGTTCGGCGAAGCCGACGCTCACCTGCATGTCGCCGGGCTTCGTGAGGGAGCGCCCGGTGAGCTCGGGCTTGCCGTCGGCGTGGAAGTCTCTGACCGGCAGCAACAGATCGGTGACGTTGTACGTGGCCAACTGAGGCTCGTCCGATACCTTGCGATCCGAGATATAGATCATCTTGTCGGCCATGGACCACTTGACTTCGGCGAAGCGGCAGACCTGGTTGAGTGCGGATTCGAGCTTGACATCGTCGGCCATCAGGGAGATGGGTGTCTTGGCGATGGGGGCCTTGGGATCGATGACGATAGTGACGTTGGTGACGTCCTGCAGGTATCGTGCAACTTCGGCGAGTGTGGCGTTCTCGAAGGAGAAGGAGATGCGGCGATCGAGCTTGGTCTTGAGGGCCTTCTCCCAGTCTTCAACGATCGAGCCGCGGACGCCGGGGGTCTTGCTGAGCTTTGCGGCGCGGGAAACGACGCGGCGCCAGTTGTCCGCCGTCGGATAGGTGAGGATGTTGCCGGGAACGATGCGGTCCTTGTCGATGCCGGCCATGACGTCGTCGGCTCCGGCATCAGCGGCGGATTTGAGGAGATCGTCGCGGCTCTTGTTGGAGTCGATCAGTATCTTCTTGCGGAGGTACTGGGCCTTCTTGTCGTCGGGGTAGATCTTGATTGCTTCTTCCACTTCAACGAGTGCCTGGCCGTAGCGGGCGGCCTTGTAGTGGTCTTTGGCGCGGTCGAAGAGCACCTGGAAACGTTCCTGCTTGCTCTTGGCCTTTTCGTCGCGGATGTCGTCGAGCGTCTTGTCGGCGGCCTTTGCGACGGTATCGCTGCCGGCCTTGGGATCCGCGGCTGCAACGCGCGAACCGGCAACGCCGATGATCAATGCCATGATGATCGCGCCGCACGTGCAGACGGCGGCCATGCTGCGAAGGTGCATCGAGCTGATCTCCTTTCTTCCCATCTCAGGGCGAATCCCCTTGGATTTGTTCATATATGGTTCCTTCAGGCTCAGTCGTTCGAGGCCATTTTCTGTTCGAGTTCGGTTTGGACCAGAATATCGGCAGTGACCAGCACAACGAGGCTCTGCCGGGTATCCATCTTGCCCCAGCTCATGAACAGGTACTTGATGATGGGGATCTTGGAGAGCAGCGGGACGGTTGCGAAGCCTTCGGTCTCCTGGGCGGTGGACAGCCCGCCGATGAGGATGGTGCCGCCGTCGGGCACGGAGACCGTGGTTTCGACCGCTCGAGTGAACACCTCGGGCAATTCGATGATCGTGTAGCCGTAGACGGGAACGTTGCCGGGGGTGTCGAACATGCGGGAGATCTTGACGGGCATCAACTGCCGCAGCTCGGTGATGGAAGGCAGCAGCTCGAGCGTGACGTACCGCTGATCGGCGCTCACGTACGGCTTCACTTCCAGCACGACGCCGTCGGTAACGGTTGCGATGGTGGGGGTGCCGTCTTCATCGAAGGTCTGGAGGTAGTTGACGAGGCGGGCAACGACGACGTTGGCCCGCTGGCCGTTGAAGCAGGTGACGCGCGGCGACGTGAGGACGGTGCCTTTCTTATCCTTCCGCACGGCTTCGATCAGCGCCCGCAACTGGTAGCGGTTGAGGAATGCGATATCAAGCGACATGCCGCCGTAGGCGTTCCACGCCTGGAGCCGGTCGGGGAAGCTGACGGTGTTGAGGTTCCTGTTTGCGCCGCGGAGATCGAGATATCCCGGCAGGAGGTTGCTGGCATCCTGGATGGTCGGGTAGGGGCGCCTGCCCGACGTGTCGCTGGCGGGCAGCGGCGGCTCGAAGGGCGTGCCGCGCGTAGGGCCGAACTCGCCGTCTATAACCGTCGGATCCAACCGATACCACGGTGCTTGGGTAACGGGGATGCCGAATTCGTCGGTGCGTTCGCTGCCCTTGTAGACGCCGCCGGCCGGGATGGACGCGCCGCCGGCCTTCTGGCTCTTGCCGCTGATGCCCTGGGTGACGAGGTTGTCGAGGCCCGTCCAGTCGATGCCTACCCGCTCCAGGAAGTCCTTGTTGATGTCGATGAACCGGGTCTGGATGCTCACCTGCAACGCCCGAGCCTTGCGGAAGTCGTCGAGAAGCTTGACGATCTTCTCGTGGACCTCGGCGTTGTGGGAGATAACGAGTTTTCCGCCGCGGTATTGGATGGTGTTTGCGCCCTTGCCGTCTTTCTCGTAGCCCCAGGAGAGCGGCTCGATGGAATCGCGGATCAGGTCAGCCCATTCCTTGCCCCGGCGATCGCGTTCTTCGGCAGTGCCTTGGCCATTTGCTCGCTTCGCGCGGTCGGCTTTCACGCCGGATGCGAGGGCATCGTAGTCGCCGGCGCCGAAGCTCTTCGCCTCCGCACACAGGTCGGTGATATCATAGACACGCATCGTCGACTCTTCCGACGGATCGCGGTCGGAGATGATGATCATCTCGTCCTTGACGTACCAGTGAATGCGGTTCATCCTGCAGATCATGTTGAGGACGTTGACCATTTCGGTGTCGGAGACGCTCAGGCCGGCGACGCCGTCCTTCTGGATGGCGCACCGGGGGTCAATGACGATGTTGCATCCGCAGACGTCGCGCAAGTGCTTGACGGCCTCGGCGAGTGGGGCGTCGATGAAATTGCAGGAGATCCTCTTCTTCAGGCCGCCCAGGATCGAGTCCATCGCGGGGCTGCTCTTCGTATCGCTGGCGTCCAGCGCGACCGTATCGGTGGAGTGCTTCCGGGGGTTGTCGGGGTACGTGATCAGGGCGGTTGTCGGAATGGCGTCTTCGTAGGTCTGTGCGATCAGGCGGTCGTGCGAGAGCCTCTTCTCTTCTTCGACGGCCGTTGCGATGGCCTCCTTGCCATCGGTCTCGATCTTGCCCTTCAGGAACTTGGCGCCGGGGTAGTTTTCATCGATCGCGATGACCTTGTTGATGTTGTCGAGGGCCGGCTTGAACTCGCGGAGTTCGTAGTCCTTCTTGGCGTTGTCGAAGAAGCCCTTGGCTTTTTCGTGCTCGCGCTCTCGCTGCTTCTGTTCGAACAGCTTGACGATCTTCTCGGCTTCCTTGCGGGCGTGGATGGCTTCTTCGGTCATCTGTGCGTGCTTATGAGCCTTGGCCTTCTCCAGGAGCGTGGTGGCTTCGCCGAGGATCTTGCTGGATCCGGGGACGGTCTTGCCGATGGCGATGGCCATTTCGAGCTTCGGGATGGCTTCGGCGTATTTGTTCTCGGCGATGAGCCGATTGGCTTCGACGTAGCGGTACTCCATCTCCAGGCGGTTCTGTTTCATGAGGTCGTCGATGCCGTCATTGAGGTCGACCGCGACTTTCTGGTGGGAAAGCGCTTTGGTGGCATCGGCAAGGATCCGCTTGGCTTCGGCATTCGCGGGGTCGACGCTGAGCACCCATTCCATAGCGGCCTTGGCTTCGGCATTGCGGCCCTTTTCGAGATGATCGTAGGCCTGCTTGATGGACATCGTGACGAGCTGTCGCTCGCGTTCGGCCTTGGTAGCTTCATCAACGTCGGCGGGCTGATCAACCGTGGCGGCGGCCGATGGTGTGCCGGCATCGCCTACTTCCGTTTCACTTGCGGCCGGAAGGATTATCACCTTGTCTTGGGAATCCGCGAAACCCACCGATGCCCAGAAGGCTACCGCGGTGAGCAGGAGCAGTATTCGCAGAGCGCTGGGCTGCTGGAAGTGACTCCTTGAAGCTCGTTCTCGTACCAATGCCGTTCTCCTTTCTTGATGACCGTCCTGTGTAAGGGCAGCAGATAAACCTGTCCGCAAAGGCGGCTGCGGGTCAGCCGCGAGATATCATTTCGGTCCCACCGGCGCAGCGGCGGCCCTTTTCAACTCGAATACGATCTGGTACGTCTGGCTGTCTTTCAGGTCGTGTTTGTTCTGATCATAGACGACGATCGGGCTGTCGTCCGGGTTGTCCGGTGCGAATGTGGCAGCCATCTCGAACTGGCCGGGCTCTATGGTGAAGGTGCGGCGGCTGAAGGGCGGCACTTCGAGCGTCAGCTTCTCCCTGGGAGAGCGCATCCCGAGCCTCAGCTTCGTTGATGCTTCGTTCACGACGGTGATGACGCTGCTGCCTCTGATCGGCGGTTGCCCCTTGTCGGGCAGGAACTTCGGCGGCTGCAACGGAGCGGGGTCCTTGCTGCAATCCCTGATGAACTGGTCCACGCCTTTCTCATACGAGTACCGGATTCCGCGGTCCTTCAGCGATTCCTGCGCGTTGTTCTGGGCGTCGGCGACCACCATTCGCTGCGTGGTCACGAGGACCGCCACGTCTCTGACGCCCTGATTCGGCACGAACATCTGGCGGGTTTCCTCATTGACCCTATCGCCGAAATCCACGAGCATGAGGCCCGTGGCGTATTCCCTGTCGCCGATCATCTCTCCGCAATGGACGTTGAAGAATTTGAAGCGGGGGATGTATCCGAACCAGCGCGCCACCTCAATGCGAGCAGTATCGCCGAAACCGCCAACCAGCGACACCACGAACGGCGAGGCGGCCTTCACACTGACAACGGGCGACGCATTGATGTCGGTCTTCTGCACGCTCTCCTTCCTGACGGCGCTGTCGCGAACCGAGCAGACCGTCTGGATGTAGTAGTAGTATTCCACGCCGGGCTTGACGTCGAGATCGTCCCAACTGTATTCGATTATGGTGGGCGAGCACAGCCGCTCGGGATCGACTCCTCCCGCGGCTGCCTTGGCCATGACCGCTGCCAGTGCTTCCTTGCTGGGCTGCTCGCGACCCTCGACCTGCACTTCCACCACCCGTACGGGATCCGCGCCCTTTTGGGACGAGCGGAATATCTCATAACTCTGAGCAGGAACACTCTTGGGGTGGGTTTTCCAGGTGAGCGTGTTGTAGCCGCGATTTGCCGTGGCGGCAAAATTCTCCGGCACCTCGGGTACGTTCGGAATGGTGATTTCGTTCGGCGTGATCTCCAGCGGAAGCTCGATCCGCGAACCTTCGATGCCCACCAGTCGGACGATGCACGCCCCTTCGGTCTTCGGGGTGATCCGCAGCAGGTTCTTGTCCTTGTCTACCGTGACGTCCACGATGGCCTTATCGGTGACGGTGAGCGCCATCATGTCCATCGTGAGGCCCTGCAAGGTAGATGCCTTGATCGCGTCGTATTCCACGGTAGCCTGTGTCTTCAGGTTACTGATGTACTGGATGGCGAGCTTGGGGAGGATGACGTCCTTGGGGCTGTAGAACACGAACTTGCGGAAGGGGTGCCCGGGGATGTCAAGCGGCTCAAAGCGCTGTTTGAGATCGTCGTAACCGGCGAGCATCGGCTGGTCCTTGGGGACAGGGAGTGAGCCGACGTACTCAGCGGTATCGGTGAGGGCTGTCTGCATGGCGCGGACCACCTGCTTGACGGCCGATTCCTTCTGGAAGGTGTTGTAGAGCGCAAGCGCTGCCACCACCAGGGCCAACAGAAGAATCACCTTATCAACGCTGCGGAAAACCGGGTTTCGCGGATCAAGACTCATTCTTCAACTCCATCGGTTCAGCAAGTTGCGTCAGCGCACTCTCAACTCGGGCACGTTGTGCTCGACGGTGCCGAAGTAGACGGTGATGCCTTTCTCCAACTCGCATTCCATCGGTTCGCTGTTGAGCATGTCGCCATAGACCTCGCACCGGATCGGGGCATCGGCGTTCTCGGGTTCCTTGAAGGATCCCTTGGAGATCTCGGTGGCGAGGGCCTTCATCACCGGGTCATTCTGCTGGTTCAGATAGTTCTCGACGGCGGCCTGGTCGGGGAATTGCCCCCTGGCAAACTCGACCTTGCTGATCGCCCCGGAGAAATCGAGCACCTTGCACTCGACCTTCACGGTAACGAAAGCCTGCCCGGTCGTCTGCACTCGTGCGGCGGCCGCTGCTGAAATCCTGTCGCTCATGCCGCGCTCGATCGTGAACGACGTGATGCTCAGCGGCAGGCCGCAGTTGATGATGCGCTCGATGAGGAAGGGGACGTTCCGCGGCAGCATCGACACATCGAGCGAGACCGTGTAGTACACGTACCGCGGGTCAAACGGCATGTCTTCTCGCTTCTCGGGAATCTTGAAGATTACCTTGTTGAACAGGGGCACGAGGGCGGGCTCCTTCTCGGCGAGGCGGACGACGTTGCCCTCTTTGGCGGCGGCATCGGGGGCGGGATTCGCCGCAGGAGTCTCAGGCTCTGCCGTGGCAGCGGGGGCCGCCTCCGGCTCCTTGGCGGCATCGTCCGCTTTCGCTCCGGCATCCTTCGCGTCTTCGGCGGCACCTTTCGCTTCCGCCGCCGGTGCGGGACCCTTCATCGCCTCCAGCAGCTTCTGCTGGATGTACACCTGCTTGTGTGCGTAGATGAGCATCTTCGCGGTCGGGGTCTCGCCTTCGACTTTCAGCCAATCCCAGGGGAGGGACTGCGTGTCCATCCCGATTCTCGCATCGAGGGCCATCTGTTTGCAGGCGTCTCGCGCGTTCAGGATCTGGTTGAGCAGCAGAGTCCGCTCGCGGGGCGTGAGGTTGAGCCTCCTGGCCGGGATGATCCTCGTGCCGATGTCGAAGAAGCGGTCGATCATGTCGTCCTTGCCGATCAGCAGAAGGCACATGCGGAGGTATTCGCGGTGGAGCTCGGCCTTGCGCTTTTCGGCGGCCTGGATCATGGGATCGTTGGCGGCGTTGCCCGGCTGGCGCAGGCCGTCAAGCTGGTCTTTCAGCCTACCGAGCTCCTCCAGTCGGCTGGCGCTGTCGCCCTTCATCCGGCTCACGGTGCCGGGCACGGGCAGCAGGTAGATGCACAACTCGGCGAGCAGGATAACCGCCATGAATACCCAGAATACGTTGCCTTTCAGTTTACCCATTATTCCTGTTCTCCCTGCGGTTGTGCGGCAGCCCTGATGCTCACGTTGACCCTGATGGTGAATTCGATCCGCCTGCGTTGGGCGGCGTCAGCCGCCTCGGGTGGTGCGTTGGCGGGGCCTTCGCGCACTTCGCGTGTGCCCACGATGGCAGGCATCTCGCTATCCTTGGCGGCCCCGTGATCGGTGAAGAGCGGCACCTTCAGCTTCCTCACAAGGTTGGCCTCGACGAAGGCGAGATCCTTCTCGGTCCAGCCGTCGATGAGCATCTCGTATCTCACCTTCTGCGGGGGAGGCGGCGCCTGCGCTTCAGACTCGGCATCGCGCCCCTCGTATCGCTCCACCGGAGGGGGCTGCACTTCATCCATCCTCACCTTGGTCAGGAAGATATCGTTGCTCACTTCACCGTAGACGGTGGAGAGCTCGTTGAGTGCCCTCAGCATGAGATCGCGGTTCTTGCCGACCCCTGCGATTCCGGTGATGTCGGCTTCGATCTTGATGGTGTCGGTGGCTTTCCGGTAGCGCTTGACGATGTCTTCATATTCCTTAACGACAACCTCCGGGGAGCTCCTGACGAGCTCTTCGTACCTCCTGATGGCTGTTTGCGGGTCGTTCTTGAGGAGCTCTTCGTACTTATGGATAGCGGCCTGCGGGTGGAGCCTGGCTATCTCTTCGTACTGCTTGATGGCGGCCCGCGGGTCCCGCTTGACGAGGCCTTCGTATTCCTTGACGGCTACGGCGACCTCCTGCTCCGGGACAACGTTCTTGAGCTCCGTGCTGTCGACGCGGCTGCCGTGGTAGACGGCAGCCAGGGCGATGCCCAGGCAGGCAACGGCGGCCACGGTGAATGGTTTCTTGCGAACCACCTCGCGCCGCATCTTGACTTCGTCGGGCAGCACGTTGATGGTGACCGGTCCATGGCCGGCCGCCTGCAATGCCAGGCCCATCGACGTTGCGAAGCTGGGGAGGTCCGACGAATGCTCGCTGCCCGCCGCCGAACCGGAAAGGGATATCCGCTGGAAGCTCGACAGCACGGTGACCTGAGCACCGAGGCTCTCGCGGAACATTTCCACCAGCGGCTGCATCCGGAAGCTGTCGCCCACCAGGTAGGCCTGGTCGATCTTCAGCGTCTTGAATTGCTGCTTGTAGTAGCCGATGGTCTTGTGGATCTCGCCCAGCAGGCGGTCAAACGTGGGCCGCATCACGGTGAACATCTTGTCGGGCACTTTCGACTGTGCCGACTTTCTCTTGAGGTCTTCGGCTTCTTCCTGCGAGATGCCGAATTTCTGCTGGAGGATCTTGGTGATGGAGTCGCTGGAGATGGGGATCGAGCGCACGCGGAAGTTGCCGTCGGCCAGGATGACGATGTCGGTGATGCCGGCGCCGATGTCGACGATCATCGTGCCGCTGTTGATCTGGCGGTCCCACTTCAGCAGGTTGTAGAGGGCCAGGCGGCTCATCCCGATGATGTCGACGCCGAGGTTGATCGACTCGAGGCTGGCGAGAGCCTGCTGGATGATCTGTGTCTTGATCGCGAAGAGCGCGATCTCGATGCCTTCGCCGGGGCGCGGGGGCCGGTCGGATGCGGGCTGGTAGTCCCACGCTACCTCGTCGAGGGGGAAGGGAATCTGCTGCTTGGCCTCGTATCTGACGATCTGGGGCACCTGCTTCATACTGACGGCCGGGAGGCTGATGAACCTGTCGAACCCGGCGCCGGGCACGGAGAGGGCAACACGTGCCGAGCCGAGCTTGTTCCGGGAGACGAGGATCCGCAGTGCGGCGCGCACCTGCTCGTCCTTGTCCACGTAGTTGAAGCCTTCAGCCCGGAAGGTGCGGGGCACGCTGTCCATCGCGAGCACTTCCGCCCGGGTGCCGGATACGCGCATCTTGACGGCTCGAACAGCCGACTCGCTGATGTCGATACCCCACGCTACTTTGCTGCCGAACATAATGATCCTCCGAGTCCGAGGATTTGGGGGAAGCCTGCAACGCGGGCATCACTGTGCCCGGCGTCGTGCGGACGTAAAAGGTCCGCCGCCGTGCCGGCTCCGTGTGCCGTGCAGACGTGCCGTCCGCCGTTGAGCGGCGCCTGCTGCCCACGCGGGTTCCCGGGCGGTTGCCGCTGAATCCGGCCGATCCCGCCCGAAAGAATAGCCCCACGCCGGTACCGATGAGTGCTCTGTTTGCCACCGGGGCCGACGCAGGGAAGAAAGATCAGATGTCGGATTCTGCGGCCCGACTTTGCCGCGCCTTACAACTCCTTACA
>DATKYA010000296.1:0-5814 GCA_035528775.1 Planctomycetota bacterium
GATGCCGAGCACGTGCGCCTCCAGCACGGAGCCGTCGAACAGGCTCACATAGAACACGTTGTAGTTTTCAACGATGTGGTAGCTGGTGAGGATGCGGCCGTCCTTGTCGATGATGAATCCCGAGCCGATGCGGTGCGATGAGAACGGGTAGACGATCGCACGCGGGATGTAGAAGACGAACCGGAGCGTGTCGCCGATGAACGTTCGCAGCGGGAATGGATTGATGAAATCGCGGGTGTGGACCCACAGGCCATGCGGAACCGTCTGGTAGGCGTCGACGCCGACGACGGCCGACTTGACCTGCTCGACCAGGTGCTTGATGCTTTGCGGGCCGGGCAGCGGTTCTTCGGCTCGTGCGGCCGCCGAGCAGAACAGCGCGACGAATGCGATGGTCAGGAATGCAGATCGATATCGAAATCCGTTTCGCAAGACCGTTTCTCCGTAGTAAAGGGGATGAAGGGAGGAAGAACGGCGGCCGTCGCTTCACCCTATCTCCCCATCTTCCCATCACCCCGTCATTTCTTCATCCTCTTTCTCGCGTCGATACAGCTCTGGAGCATGATCTGCGCGGCCATCTCGTCGCGGCGGCCGGCGCGTTTGGCCCGCGAAAGATCGTGCATCAGCATTGATCGCTCCGCCTGGACGGTGGTGAGCCGCTCGTCGAATGTTTCCACGGGCGCCGCGAGTTCCTTCCGCAGCTTTTCGGCAAACGCGTTGGCGGCCTTGCCGGAGGGGCCGAGGCTGCCGTCCATGTTCAGCGGCAACCCTACCACCACGAGTTCCACCCTGCGCTCCGACACGATCTTCCTCAGCTCATCGAGGCCGGCAGGGTCGTTCGGGACGGTCTTCAGGGGAGACGCGATGATCTCGAGCTCGTCGGTGATGGCGAGGCCGATGCGCTTCGTGCCGTAGTCGATGCCGAGCAGGATCACAGGTAGCTGTCCATGCCTTTCTCGTGCAACTTGTCCACGATCTTCTTGACGTCCTGGGCGCGGTCGCGATGGCAGACGAGCGTGGCGTCCGGTGTCTGGATGATGACGAGATCGCTGACGCCGATGGCGGCGATCAGGTGCCCGGGATCGCCCACGATGGTGCAGCGGGCGGTGTCGATTATCTCGGCGGCGGCGTCGACCACATTGCCGGCGGAATCGGCGGGGAAGATGTTTTCCATCGACTTCCACGTGCCCACGTCGTCCCACTTGTAGCAGGCTTCGACGACCTTGACGCTGCGAGCGTGCTCCATGACGCCGTAATCGATCGAGACGCTCGGAAGCTTCTCGTATTCGGCGGCGATGGTTTCGGCCTCGCGGTGCGTGCCGATGGCATCGCCGATCCGCTGCAGTGCCGCGTAGAGGCCGGGCATGAACTCACGGAATGCGTTCATGATCGTCGACACCTTCCACAGGAAGGAGCCGCTGTTCCAATAGTATTCGCCGCTGCGGATGAACTCGCGGGCGGTCTCGAGGTCGGGCTTCTCCTTGAAGGCGAGCACGTCGAAGACCTTGATGCCGTCGCGTTCGCTGATCTGCCTGCCGCGGTGGATGTAACCGTAGCCGGTGGACGGGAAGGTGGGGGCGATGCCCAGCACCGCGATCTCGCCCTCGGCGTCGGCCACCTCGCAGGCGGCGTCCATCACCTTCAGGAAGTCGTCCACGGGATCCACGTAGCTGTCGGCCGGGAGGACGACCATCATGCCGTCGGGGTCGGCCTTGGCAACGCGTGCGGCGGCCAGGCCGATGCAGGCGGCGGTGTTGCGGGTGCACGGCTCGACCACGACGTTGCCGGCCGGCAGGTTCGGGAGGTGCCGCCTGATGCCGTCAACCTGGTCGCCATTGGTGATGACGTGGATTCGCTCGACCGGCACGCGCCGAACCAGGCGGTGGGCGGTCTGCTGGATCATGCTCAGCTCGCCGGTGATGTGGAGAAGGTGCTTGGGAGTCTTGCGGCGGCTCTTGGGCCAGAAGCGCGTGCCCGAGCCGCCGGCCATTATCACGCCATAAATCATGCTGATGAACCCTCCATCGCATTGTTACTTGACAACCGTCACGTGTTCGCCCTTGAACGCCCTGACAAATCCGCTGTCGAGCCTGACCATCAGGCCGGCCACCGGATCCATGTCGACAACCTCCCCTCTATATGTTCGGCCATTTCGCATAATGGTTATGCGCTGTCCGACGGTGGAAGACAGAGCGAGCCATTCGTCGCCGATCGCCGCGTGCTCGCCGCGGACGATCTGCGAGTAGAGCTCGTCGAGGAACCGGATGATCAGCCGGGCCAGGTCAGCCGGGCGGATTTTCCCGCCTGCGTGCACCGCCAGGGCGGTCGCCAGCGGTTCGATCTCGCGGGGAAATTCGGTGCAGTTCACGTCCACGCCGATGCCGAGGATGAACGTGCCGTGCAGGCTTCGCGACGAGCCGGTCTCGACCATGACGCCCGCGACTTTCCTGCCGTCGATCAGGATGTCGTTCGGCCAGCGGATGGAGGCGTCGCACCCGGGAAACGTGCGAATGGCCCTTGCCACGGCCACCGATGCGGCCATGGTGATGGCGGTGGCCCGCTCGGCCGGCTGGCCGGGTATCAGGACGATGGACATCCACAGTCCGCCGCGCGGCGAGAACCACGATCTGCCCATGCGGCCGCGGCCGCGCGTCTGCTCCTCGGCCAGCACCACTAGTCCGTCGGCCGCGCCGTTGCCGGCAAGCTCCCACGCGGCGTCGTTGGTCGACGATACCCGCTCGAGAACGACTATGTTCCGGCCGATCACGGCGGTATCGAGGCCATAGGTCAACTCGTCGGGGAAGAACGCATCGGGTGCGCCGGCCAGCCTGAATCCGGAGCCGGCCGATTCGATGGCGAATCCGAATCTCCGCAGCGACTTGAGCTCGCGTTCCAGGCGCAGGCCGGCGAGGCCTGTGCTGCGCGCGATTTCCTGTTCCGTGGCCCATTCGCCGGCCTTCAGCAGGCTCAGCAATGGCGCGTTCAGGATTCCGGATTTGCGTTCTTGCCGTTCCATGGTCGAAAGCCCGTTCTGGTGCACACAGTGGACACAGTGGACAAAGTGGACATACCGGACGACGAGCCGAACCCGGTGGAATCCGCCAACCCTGTGGCCTGTGGCCTGTGGCCCGTGGCCCTGTAGCCTGTCGCCTGTCGCCTTCCGGCATTGCCGGCTTACATTCTTTCGTCATGATTTCTGCGTTTTCCGCGCAGATGTTTGCACAGGTGTAGGGGCGAACCATCGTGTTCGCCCTCGTTGGAACCCCAACGACCGCAATTCCGGCGTAGGGGCGAACCATCGTGTTCGCCCTCATTGGATCGCCGGCAACCGCCGAATAGCCGGCAACCGATGCATTCATGGACATTCGTACGAGGGCGAACACGATGGTTCGCCCCTACTGAGCGCACTGTCGCGCCCCTACAGCCTTTCCATGTCCAGCCCGATGTCGAGCGCCTCGGCGGAATGCGTCAACTCGCCAACGGAGATCAAATCGACACCCGTCTCCGCCGCTTCGCGGGCGTTGCCGAGGGTGATGCCGCCCGATGCCTCGATCTGTGGCACGACGGGAGCCGACCTGATCAACTTCACCGCCTTGGCCATCAGCTTCGGGCTCATGTTGTCGAGCATGATGATGTCGGCGTTGGCCGCCAATGCCTCCTCGACCTGTGCGAGGCTTTCCGCTTCCACCTCGACCAGCGTTCCGGGCGGGCATTTCCGCCGCGCCTTGTTCACCGCCTCCGTGATCGGCTGATATGACGACAGCCGCAGGTGGTTGTCCTTGATGAGCACGCGGTCGAACAGCCCCATCCGGTGATTCTTGCCGCCGCCGACTCTGACGGCGTATTTCTCGAGGTAGCGCCAGCCCGGCGTGGTCTTGCGCGTATCGAGGATCTCGACTCCAGTATCGCGGACCTCCGCGACAAACCGGGACGCCAGTGTGGCGATGCCGGACAGCCGCTGGAGGAAGTTGAGCACGATCCGCTCGCCCGACAGCAGTGCGATCGCCGGGCCGACGACGTGCGCCACGGGGGTGCCCCCCAGCACGTTGCGCCCGTCGGCCATCAGCAGCGTGACCTTCACCGACCGGCTGATGCTGCGGTAGATCAGCTCGATCAGCGGCAAGCCGGCGATGATGCCGTCTTCCTTCACGATGAAGATGCCGCGCGCCCTCGCCCGCGGCGACAGCACGGCCTTGCTGGTCAGGTCGCCCTGCCCGATGTCTTCCTCGATCGCAAGCCGCACAAGATGCTCGACCTGCCTCAAATCCAAGCTTTCGACGACTGTCTTTTCCGTCATTGCTTCAGATACCAGTGGGCCAGCACCGACACGACGCCCGCCGCAAGGACCAGGTTCATCAGCAACCACGATGAGCGGCCGGCGGCGCGGCCGGACCCCACGTCTGGCACGTGCTCCTTGATCATCTCACGGGTGAATAGCCCAGTTGATCCCTTCGTAGAAGACTCGCCTGCGTCCAACAGATTGAACGCCACCAGCGACTGCGGCTGTCCGTGCGACGACAGCTCGTAAAGCCCTGCGAGTTCGGCGCGAAATGATTCCTCCTGCGCCGGCAGCTCGAATTGCTCGCCCCGCTCCGGCAGAACCCTGACCGCCGTGCGAGCCCCGTCGGCAGGCGGCACTGCCGCATCCTGGCCGGTCGGATAGCTCACGAAGCCGCGACGACCGTCCGGCGACAGCCGTTCCATCACCTTCGCCCAGAAAACCGGGAACCCCGGCTTCAGCATCCAGTCGGTGTTCGACCGGTCGAGGGAGAAGCCGAGGCAGATCACGTTGGCGTTTTCGACGACCATCGGCCCGCGATCCGATGCCGCCAGCACGCGGGCGCCTGCGGCCGTGGCGGCCACCGTGATCCGGCGGGCGGAGCGTATCCGGGCATCCGCCAGGCCGGTGTCGTCGAGAATCGATCCCGACGCCAGCGTCGTTATCTTCGGATCGTCAACCGGCGGCCCGACCGCAATCGGTCCGAACGTCTCCGGCGGATCGATAACCACCATCGGGCCGAGAAAGCTGATGGCGCCCGGGCCGACGCCGTTGCAGATGACGATATCGAATTCCGCCGGCCCGGCCGCCGCGGCCGCCTGCCCGGCTGACGCGGCTCCGTGCACGATCTCGACCGACGGGAACACCTTCAACGCCGCTTCGATGAACGGGTTGTCGTTCCCCTGCAGCAGCACGCGGACCCGCCGTTCCGGAGGCCGCACCGCGTACAGGAGATTGTCGGCCGCGAGCGAGTCATCGGCCTCGATTTTCGCGGCCAGAAATCGTGCGGCTGCGAAATCGCCCTCGAAGATCTCAGTATGCTCGGCGCCGGCATCCAGGTGAACGGAACGAGCCGCCGGCGCTCCTGTTCGCGCGCCCCCGTCATCCGCCGCCAGGCTGAGCGTGACGTCGCGCGGGCCGCCGGAGTTTTTCACCCCGAGCAGAATCCTGCACGCGTCGTCGCCTGCGACCGCCGCGGTCGCCGAGAATCCGAACTGCGTGAAGAACACGTTGTCGGCCGGGCCTCCCACCGACACGACGGCTATGGCGCCCGCTCCGCCGATCGCTTCAGGCGGCACGGCGGCGGGATCGTCGGTGAACACCACGGCGCTGAACGGCCTGATCGCTTCGGCCGCCGCCAGTGCCCGCGAGAGGTCGTCGGCCAGGTTCGCCGGGCGATCGGTCGGCTGGAGTGTGTCCAGCAGCTTGCCCGCTTCGGCGGGACCGAGCGGCCCGACGCGCACCGGATCGGCTAGCGGGCTGGCCGCAACGTAAACGCGATCCTGCGCCGAAAGCTCGTCGAGCAGCTTGTGCGCTTC
>DATKYA010000297.1:0-5433 GCA_035528775.1 Planctomycetota bacterium
GGCCAGCGTTTCATCGAACGTCGGAATGCCCGCCCGGCCGCCCAGCCGCGTACACTTGATCGCAGCCACGGCCGACGCGAACTGCGCGATGGCCGGCAGCGGCCAGCCGTGCAGCAGGCCCACGATGTACGCCCCGTGGAAAACGTCGCCCGCACCCGTGGTGTCTACCACGTCCACGGCAAACGCGGGTGTGGAAAAATCATCCGCAACGGTGGTGGTGTGCGAGCCGGCGGCGCCGAGCGTCTGCACGACGATCCGGGGACCAAACGCAAGCGCCGCGCGGCCTGCCTCGGCCGTATCCCGCTTCCCCGTGAGGCCCGGCGCGAATCCCGCGCCGCAGATCAGCACGTCGACGTGCTCCAGCAGTGCCCGCATTTCCGCGCCGACGCCGCCCGACGTCGTGCCGCCGTCGAAGACCACGGTCTTGCCGGCTTCGCGCATCCACTTCGCGGCCTGCAGGGCGGCCTCGTAATGAAATCCATCGATGTGCAGGTAGTCGGCCGACGTGATGTACTCTCGGTCCAGATCGTCGATCCGCAGCGGAGTCCGTATCAGCGACTTCAGCCCGTTGAACACGCGCTCGCCCGTGGATTCATCCACACACACGAGAATCACCTGGTTCTCCGGCTCGTCGCGGAACACGAGGCGGCTGAGGTCGACGCCATCGTTGGCGAGGGACTCGGTCTTGATCCGAGCGGCAACGTCATTGCCGGCGGTGCCGATGAATCCAGCGCGTGCGCCCAGCCGGGCCGCGGCCACCATCGCCGTTCCCACCATCCCGCCGCCATCAAGGGCAAATCCGCTCAGCCGCGTGCCGCCGCGCCACGTCGGCATGTCCTTCAGCCGCACCAGCACGTCCAGCGACGCCAGCCCCAGCCCTGCAACCTGCAATCCGTCCATTCTGCAGCCCCCGTCATTCCACCACGACCGGCTTGATGTCCAGGAACTTGCACGCCTGCACGAGCGACCGCCGCTGGTCGCCGTGGACCATGCTGGCGTGATGCACGAAGCCCTGCTCAATCAGCGTGCGATACAGCCGCTCGTGGTCGTTCACATCCACCCACGCCCACGTGCCGGCGAGCGTTTCGTCGCTGGGCACGATCTCGCCCGACGTAATCAGCAGCTTCCACTGGTTGTCGTATTCGGCGAGCCGGCAGAACGTGACCGGACCCGGCTTGATCTGGAACTGGAACAGCCCGGATGATGCATCGCGAGGCTGGATCGGCAGGTTGCCTTTCATGTCGCGGCGCGAGCGGAGGGCGGTGCAGGCGGTGTCGGCGGCAAGACAGGCGGGGGCATTCCCGCAGTGCCACGCGAGCAGGCGGTTCGGGTTCGCTCGGTGGCGGATCGTCCAGTCGATGAAGTGCGGCGGAATCTCCCCCAGGGCGGAATCGAAGCTGATCCGCATTGCGAGCGCGCCCAGCACGTCGGTCTCGCAGGCGGTGAGCATGCCGCGGCCGGTGAGCCTGCCGAATACCGCGCACGTGGAAATCCCCATCATCCGCTGGATGGTCGGCCAGCACTGCACGGCCATTGCCGACAGGCCGTTGCGCGCCCAGAAAGCGGCCAGCACGATCTCGAGCTTCGCCGCGTCGCGGAGGTAGTCGCCGCTCACGGTCACCTTCGACACGCAGTGCGTGATGTCATCCATCATTGCCCGCACGCGCGGGTCGTCGTCGTGCAGTGCCTGTGCGTCGAGCACCGCGTCCGCGAGGTCGGTGTGAATGACGTTCTGGCCGAACTTGGCGGCGAGTGCGGCCTCGTCGAATCCGACCGTCTCGAAGGCATCCGGCCGCGTGCCCACCTGGCCTACGCGGGCGCCGCTCAGCCCTTTCACCACGGCCACCGCACGCACGAAATCGTCCACTTCCCGGGCAAACTCCGGTTCATCGGGCAGAAACAGCCCCGCCCAGTGAAATGGAATCTTGCGGCGGTACAGCGCCGACGCCATCGAGAGGTTGCCGCAGTAGGAATCGGAGACGCGCTCCAGGCTCGGCCGGTCGGGAGCGTCCGGCTCCTTCGTGGCATACAGCATCACGGGCAGCGATGGCCGCGGGTGGCAGTGCAGCTTCTCGGCCACCTTCGCCGCCGAGCGCTCGTCGCCGAAATCCAGCGGGCAAATGATCAGGCCGTCCACGTTCTGGCGGCGGAAGAAGTCGGCGGCAGCTTCGGCCTCGGCGAGCGAGTGAATCGCGCCGTGGGGCGTCAGCCCGCGCTCGGCATCGATCGCCTTGCCATCCGGCGCCTCGCCCGGCACGACGACCTGCAGGCCGGGCAGCTTCGCGAATGCGGCGAGGCTGTCCGCCCGCATCTTCGCACACCACGGCGTGAACCCGAACCGATACGACGGCACGAAGCCGATCTTCACCGATATGCGTTCCATCCTGTCCCTTTCGATTGAGTGCCTGGAATCGGCCAATGCACAGGGACAGATTGTAGCGCAGTCGGGCGCGGATATCAAGGCGGTGAATGCGAAGCGGTACGGCGGATCATCGTGTTCGCTTTGTCGGCTTGGTGAGTCCATTGTGTCCATTGTGTCCATTCTGTCCATTGTGTCCGTTGGAGGATCAGTGGTTTCAATGGACTGAATGGACAGAATGGACGGGATGGACGAGATGGGCAGATTCTGTAGCGTGCGGTTCTACTCCGGCCTGATCACGGAGTTCACTCCCACGCGGAACGCCGTGCTGCTCGCGGACGCCACGTGGATCTGCCGGCCGGCGGCGACTGTGGGGTTCGCAAGGTTGCCGAGCACGTCTTGGAGCTGATCGTAGATCCGCTGTGCGTCCGCGTCGCGCTTCGATTTCCTGTAGACATCGGCGAGCTGGAGGTGGGCAGAGGCCATCGTGGGCCGGACGAGCAGGACTTTGCGGTAGAACTGCTCGGCCTTCCTCAGACGGTTCTGGCGCTCATAGACCATCGCACACACCATCAACGCTTCGGGCGAATGCGGATCGATCGCCAGGGCGGCGAGTGCGTGGGTTTGCGCCTCGCCCACAGCATGGCGGCGCAACAGCATGACCGCCATCGCCAGCCGGCAACCCGCATTGAACGGATCCATCTCTGCAACCGTCTTCGCTCGGCTCAGTGTGGCGTTTCCATCATCCTCGCGCAGCATCCGGATCATCGTCCACAACGTGTCCGTGCGCGGCAACAAGCAGCAGTGCACGGGCCGCACCGGGGAGATGGAACGGACCGCTCGTTCTTCCTCCCGCCAGTTTTCATGGCGCACGTGGATCCAGAAACGCCCGCAACGGCTGCATTCGAGATCGCCGACCACTCCGGCCCGGCGGTCGGCCAGCAGCATGCCGCAGGGCGACAGCATCTGGCCGATGCCGGCCCAGGCGTTGGCGGCGCGGGAGGTCAGCTTGCCGAGCAGGTCGCGGCAGATGATCAGGTCCCACGGGCGGTTCAGCACCGTGCGGGGCGGCCCTTCGGCGGGGCTCGCATACAGCCACTGCACCCGCGACCGCAGTGCTGCCCCGACCCGATACCGCCGTCGGGAAGCCCGCTCGAACAGCCACCTGAGCGATTCCTCGCTCACCGCCGCAACCACCCGTCCTGAATAGTAGCCATCGGCTGCAGCCAACAGCCTGTCGAGATCCACGTCCACAGCGGACAGAGCTACTTGTCCCGACAAAACGTCCAGCCCTTCCTCGGCGATGATGACGGCAGCGGAATAGATGTCGTCCGCCGCCGCGGGGCCAATCGCGAGCACGGCGATCCCCTGCGTTGTACGCTCGCCGTCTGCCGGAGCGCGCATCCGCACGAACCGTCGCACGTGCTCGCATACCTGCGGGTGCATCAGGGCCGGCTCGTGCGCGGTCAACAGGCCGGCAAGCAGATCAAGCTCGCGCCCGCTGGCGGGGTCATCGCGCAGGAAGCGGTGGTAGTCGCAAAGCTGCGGGAATCTGCCGAGTGCCATCCGTTGCGGCAGCGAGCCCTTCAGCCGCTGCCGCGCCCCGCGTCCCACACGCAGGCCTGTCCGGCTCTCGATCAGGCCGCAAATCGCGCCCAGGTTTTCCGCCGCCGCCGATTCTTCGCTATGCATCCCTCTCACACCCCTGGTGCCGCTGTGATTCTTCGGCTCCCAGAGGGATTTTGGGAAATGTCAGGGTTACGTGCAGAAATGTCTTGCGGCAAAATACGAAGCGGATGAAGGAAGACTCAACGGGCACCGACGGGGAGAAGATGAAGAGATGAAGGGATGAAGGGATGAGGCGAAGAAGATTCGTCTGTCTTGTCCCTTCATCCCTTCACCTCTTCATCCCATCATCCCTTCATCCTCAGCTTGCCTCTCCCACAGCTCCAGGTTCAGCAGGTTCCACAGCTTGTAGCCGTTGTCGGCGCGGCCGGCGATGTGGTCTTCGACCAGGCGCCTCACAGCCTCCGGGCGGAACCGCCCGCGTCCCGGCAGGCTGCCCGGCCCGCACAACGTGCTTCGGAGGTACTCCGCCAGCTCGCCGCGGAACCACGACGAGATCGGCACTCCGAAGCCCATCTTGCCGCGGTTGGCGATCTCGGGCGGCAGCAGGTCGGCAAACGCTCGCTTCAGCAGATGCTTCGTGCTCATCCCCTTCAGCTTCAGCCGCACGGGAATGCTGAGGGCAAACTCAACGAACTCATGATCGAGAAACGGGCAGCGCGCCTCCAGCCCCACCGCCATTGTTGCGATGTCCACCTTCGTCAGCAGGTCGCACGGCAGATACGAGCACAGGTCCGCATAGGCCACAGCGGCCACCGGGTCATCCGTGCCGGCGGCCCGATAGACGCCATTGAGGAAGCCCAGGGACGCCCGCCGGTCGATCGTCTCCGCAAACTCCGGCTCGTACAGCTCCTGCTTCTCCTCGTCGTTGAAGATGGCGATGATCCGGTAGTAGCGTTCGTCGGGCGGATAGGCGAGCGTCGTTGCGAATTTCCGCAGCTTGCGCATTCTCGTCTTCTGCTCGACCGACGCCGGCAGCCGGCTCCACAGGCGCGTGCGCAGCGGGCTTCCCAGCGGCCCCAGCTTGTCGGCCAGCGCCGCCAATCGCGTGGCCACGTAGCGCTCGTATCCCAGGAACAGCTCGTCGCCCGCGTCGCCGGTCAGCGCCACCGTCACGTGATCGCGCGTCACCCTCGCCAGGTGAAACGTCGGGATCGCCGACGAATCGCCGAACGGCTCGTTGAAGTGGTGCACCAGGTGCGGCAGCGTCTTCAGCGCGTCGGGCTCGACCACGAACTCGCGATGATCCGTGCCGAACCGCTCGGCCGCGATCCGAGCGTACGACCGCTCGTCGTAGCGGCGGTCGGCGAAGCCGATGGAGAACGTCTTCACCGGCTCGGCCGTGAGTTTCGCCATCAAGCCCACGACGATGGTCGAGTCGATCCCGCCGCTCAGGAACGCTCCCAGCGGCACGTCGCTGATCAGCCGCATCCGCACGGCTTCGGTCA
>DATKYA010000298.1:0-3147 GCA_035528775.1 Planctomycetota bacterium
CCGACGGCCCGGTGAGCACCGTGCCGTTCCTGGAAGCATCGAAGGCGATGGCCCGGGGAATCGGCTACGCGGGCGAGGGCGACGTGCTCACCGCGTCGCTCGTCGGGGCGCTGATCGCCGGGTTCAGCCGGGCGACCTTCACCGAGATCTTCTGCCCCGACTGGCGCGGCGACACCTTGTTCCTGTCGCACATGGGCGAGTTCAACCCGGCGGTCGCCGCAGGCAAACCGGTGCTGCGGGAGAAGCCATTCCCATACACGTCGGCGCAGAATCCGGCGTTCATCACGTGTGCGCCGGCGCCGGGGCCGGCGGTGTTTGTGAATCTGGCGCCCGGGCCGGGCGCGTCGTTCCGGCTGATCATCGCGCCGGTGGACGTGCTGGCCGACGCCCGCCACCCGGCGATGCAGGAAAGCATCCGCGGGTGGATTCGACCGCGGCGCGGCGTCGCGCGGTTTCTCGAGGAGTTCTCGCGGCTCGGCGGCACCCATCACAGCGCGATGGTGATGGGCGAGCATGCCGAGGCCATTGCCGCATTCGCTAGATTTGCCGGACTCGAGCCGGCGGTGGTGGGGAACGATGAACGATGACGGTATGACGGACGCACCGAATGCCGATGCAACGGCAGCCGCATCATTCACAAGGAGTGCTGACCTATGGCCGTGCTGGAAAAATTCAACGTTGGAATCGTGGGAGCGTGCGGCCGGGGTGCGAGCTTCAAGACGGCATGCGACGCACTCGGAGTGCGAGTGCACGCGGTGTCCGACGTGAACGCGGAGGCACTGCCCGATGCCGCCAAACGCCTGGGTGCCGACGAGATGTTCACCGATTACGGCGAGATGCTGGAGAAGTCGGACCTCGACGCGGTGATCATCGGGACGCCGATGCCGGTGCACGTGCCGCAGGCGATCGGCGCGCTCAAGCGCAACCTCCACGTGCTCAGCGAGGTGCCCGCGGGCGTGTCGGTGGATGAATGCGAGGCCCTCGTTCGCGCCGCCAGGCGCAGCAGCGGCGTCTACATGATGGCCGAGAACTACACCTACATCCGCTGGAACGTGATCGTTCGCGAGCTGGTGACCCGCGGCCTTTTCGGCACCACGTACTACGGCGAGGGCGAGTACATCCACGAGTTGAAGGGGCTGAACGAGATCACGAAGTGGC
Source organism: Planctomycetota bacterium (assembly GCA_035528775.1). Classification (GTDB taxonomy): domain Bacteria; phylum Planctomycetota; class PUPC01; order JABMSA01; family JABMSA01; genus DATKYA01. The sequence continues at coordinate 1,159 of DATKYA010000298.1, forward strand.
GGCGGAAGTGGCAGACCGGCATCAACGGCATAACGTATCCCACGCACAGCCTGGGGCCGATCCTGCAATGGATGCCGGGCGACCGCGTCGTGCTCGTGTGCTGCGCCGGCTCGAGCCACCATTACCAGGACCCGCGCGGCGACTACTACGAGAACGAGGATTCCTGCGTGATGCTGTGCAAGATGCGCAGCGGCGGACTGGTGAAGATCCGCGTGGACATGCTGTCCGACCGTCCGCACCTGTGCAACGGCTACCAGCTCCAGGGGACGGACGGCTGCTACGAGTCGTCTCGCGCCGCCGGCGAGCCGCATCGCGTGTGGCTGCGCTCCCGCTGCAAGGACGCGCAGGCGTGGATGGACCTGGCGGAGCTGGAAGATGAATTCCTGCCCGACTACTGGAAGAAGGGCGAGGAGCTCGCCCACAAAGCCGGGCACGGCGGCGGCGATTATTTCGAGGTGCTCGACTTCCTCGATGCCGCCCTCGGCAAGCGCCCGCCGGCCGTCGGCATTCACGAAGCGATGGACATGACCATGCCGGGCCTGATCAGCCAGCAGTCGATCGCGGCGAGTGGCCGTTGGATCGAAGTGCCGGACTCGAGGGAGTGGTGAGGAAAGCCAGAACGATGACGGCGAATCAACCTGCACCAACTCAGCAACTGCAGATGATCGTGCCCGAGGCGGTGCTTCGTGATGCGGCGATTGCGTTGCCGCCGGGCTACGAGTTGCGCACGTTTCGCGCGGGCGACGAGGATGAATTCGTCTCGCTGCTGAAGTCGGCGGGATTCGACTACTGGACCCGGGATACGCTGTCGGCTGCGTTGCAGAAGGCGCTGCCCGAGGGCATCTTCATCGCGGTACACGCACCCACCGGAGCGCTGGCGGCTACGGCGATGGCCACACACAATCCCGCCGAGCACCATCCGTTCGGCGGCGAGCTTGGCTGGGTGGCGGGGCGGCCCGATGATCGTGGGCACGGGCTGGGGGCGATCGTGTCCACGGCGGTGATCCGGCGGTTCGCGCAGGCGGGCTACTCGCGCGTCTATCTGAAGACCGACGATTTCCGCCTCCCGGCGATCAGAACGTATCTGAAGCTCGGGCTGCTGCCGTTCATCAACGCGCACGACATGGAATCGCGATGGCGGGCGGTGTGCGAGAAGCTGTCGTGGCCATTCACCCCCGAGCGGTGGCCGCGCGTGCCGTTTGCACCCCCGCCAGGCAATCCGGCTCAGGCCCCCGAGCCTTCTGTCGAGCCGCAGCCTGCCCCTGTGAATAACGAACGGAGACATCCCGTGCTGGATCGCACCAGAAAGATCATCGAGGACGGCGGCACGGTGCGGATGATCCTGTATGGCGATTCGATCAGCGAAGTCGGCCGCACGCCCGGGTGGTTCGGCGGGGCATCGTGCCTGGCGAACAACTACGGCCAGCAACTCGCCGCGATGCTGCGCGAGGCGTATCCGCAGGCCGCGTTCGAGGCGATCAACTTCGGCGTCGGCGGGCAGAACACCTACGAGGGCCTGGGGCGGATCGACTATCTCGCCCCGCTCAAGCCGGACCTCGTGCTGTTGGAATTCGGCCCCAACGATGCCGGCTTCCACTTCCTGATCCCCGAGGAGACGCAGCTTGCCCTGAAAACGCTCGTGGAGTGGATTCGCTGGCGGCACTCGTGCGACGTCGTTGTCGTGGGCATGGGCGGCAATAATCCGCTCGCTGCTACGCCGGCGTGCGACCCGACGATTGCCGTACAGCGGCGCGTGGCCGAGGAGCTCCACGTGCCGTTCGCGGACCTGCGGACCGCCGTGCTCGCCGCCACTGACAACGGCCGGCGCTGGGCGGATTTCCACATGGACGCCGACAACTGCCATCCGACCGACCGCGGCCATCGCGTCTGGGCCGAGGCGATGTTTGCCGTCATCCAGCAGAATCTGAGATCATCATAGTGTGTGTGAAGAGGTCCTATCGCCTGTGTAGAGACGCCCCGGTGGGGCGT
>DATKYA010000299.1:0-2127 GCA_035528775.1 Planctomycetota bacterium
GCGCCTGCCGCAGAGGAACACGAGCATGCCTTCGGCGGCCATGCGATAGCTGATGCCGCGGCCGAGGCCGGCGCCGCCGCCGGTCACCAGCACGGTCTTCCCGCGCAGGTCAGGATAGCAGGGGCCGACGGGAGGACGGAAACTGTCGGTTGGCGAAGTCACGGTTTCACCTATAGAAAGAAACGATGAAGGATGAACGCGGAACTGCGCCCCTTCATCGTTCATCGTTCATCGTTCACGGAAACATGGGCGTTCCATCCACGGCTCGTGTCTGTGTCCATTCGAGCACGCCATCGGGACAGGGGAACTTGGCGGCGAGCTTCTCGTTGATGTCGATGCCGAGGCCGGGCTTATCGTTGACGTAGGCGTAGCCGGCGCGGACTTCGGGGCAGCCGGGGAAGATTTCGCGTTCTTCGTCGGATAGCCCGCTCCACTCCTGAACGCCGAAGTTGGGGCAGCTCACGTCGAGATGGATGTTTGCGGCGTGTCCGACGGGGGAGACGTCGCCGGGGCCGTGCCACGCGGTGCGGATGCCGAACGACTCGCAGACGGCAGCCAGCTTCCGCGCGGGGGTGATCCCGCCGATGGCGCTGATGTGACAGCGGATGAAATCGATCAGCCGCTCCTCGATCAGCGGCTTCCACTCGTTGACGTTCACGAACAACTCCCCCATCGCCAGCGGCGTGGTGCACAGCCGGCGGACCATCCGGAACCACTGGACGTGCTCGGGCGGCAGCAGGTCTTCGAGGAAGAACAGCCGGTACTGCTCGAGCTGCTTGGCCAGGCGGACCGCTTCGATGGGGACGAGCCGCTCGTGGACGTCGTGCAACAGCTCGACCTGGTAGCCTATTGTCTTGCGGACGTGGTCGAACAGCGGCGGGACGCTGCGGGCGTAGGCGTCGGGGTCGTAGTAGGTGCCGCGGGGCGCATTCTCGGGATGGCGGGCGAGGCCGGGGAAGCCGCCGTATCCGCCCATCTGGCAGCGGACGTAACGGCAGCCCTGGTCGATGAACTTCTGCACGTTCTCGGCGACCTGCTGGGGATCGCGTCCGTCGGCGTGGCGGTAGACGGCGGCTCCTTCGCGGCACTTGCCGCCCAGGAGCTGGTAGAGGGGCATTCCGGCCAGCTTGCCCTTGATGTCCCACAGGGCCATGTCGACGCCGGAGATCGCGTTGTTGCTGATCGGGCCGGAGCGCCAGTAGGGATTAACGTGCATCGTGAACCAGGCATCTTCGATGCGGTGGACCTCGCGGCCCACGAGCAGGGGCCGGAGGAATTCATCGACCACGGTGCGCACGGGCGAGTGCCGCTGGGTGTAGGTGGCGCAGCCGAGGCCGTAGAGGCCGCGCTCCGACGTTTCGACCTTCACGACGATCAGGCGCTTCTGGATGCCGCCCGCCCCGGGGGATGTGAGTATCGTGCGGATGTCGCGGATGGTTATCATGGGTCACAATCCAGTGGACACAATGGACGGAATGGACACAGCATGCTACATCGAGGAGCTTTTCATGACCATGTAGTGAAGCTGGTTGGCCTGGTTGAGTTTTCGTTCGACGTAGCGGTCGCCGGGCATGGCCTTGGCGGCCTTGCGGTACATCTCGACGGCCTGTTCGAGGACCTTGCCGGCTTCCTTGAGGCGCTCGGGTGAGCCGGTCTTGCGCCAGTCGCTGACGATGCCGGTGGCCTTGGAGAACAGTTCGTCGGCCTGTTTTCCTTCGGTGCAGAGGTTGGCGGGCGGAGGAGGTTGGTAGACCTGGGAATCGGCTTCCACTCCGTCGCGACGCCGGGTGGTCTTTGGCGCGGGGGCTTCCGTCGGTGCCTTGAGGTCGGGCGCTTCATTGTTCCTGTTGTTGAGAAACACTGCGAACAGGAAGAGGGCACCGGCGATGGCGGCTATGCCGATCAGGTGCGGGGTGGCGGAGGTTTGCTTGCGCGCGGCGGCCTTGCCTCGTCCCGCGAAGCGAAGGCGGGCCGGGCGGGGCATCCTGGTCCTGTTGCGTATATCGGGGCGCTTGGGGCGTTCTTGCATGAACTTCTGGTTCGGTTTCACAGGGGCGAGCTTTTCATCGCCAGGTAATACAGCCCGCGGGCTGCTTCATACTGAGACTTGATGTAGGGGTCGTCGTT